>USDU01000001.1 GCA_900553635.1 uncultured Lachnospiraceae bacterium
TTACCAACCTGCCCAGGACGATGAGATGCACCACCGGAATCATACCGCAGACGATACCGATAAGGCGCCATTTTATCCCGATCTGCGCCGAAGACAGGTAAATCCGTAGAATCCCGCTCCAGAATACCACGGCTTCCACCAGAATCAGAACTGCCGCCGCTCCCAGCCAGAGTCGCCAGTCCGCCTCCGCTTTCACCTGCGGTAACGTCCAGTCTGCAAATGTCGCCAGCCAGAATCCACCGGCCAGCACGCAAGAGCTTAGGAACAGATAGATAAGCTCCACACCGTTCTGACAGGTCCGAAGCCGCCGGGAATGTAGAATGTCCATATAACAGCCCGGTTTCATGCAGATGAAAATCAGGCACAGGAATAATAATAAAATTCCCCACGAATTCAGCCAATTACTCTTCCATAGCAATGGGCTGACTGCCAGGGTAGAAATTACTGCAATATTGAAAATTCTGGGGATGTATTTTTTCATCGATGCTCTTTCCCTTCCCTATCTATTTTATCGTCTCAATCCGCACCCTGCGGTCCCGTCCTCTGGTTTCCCAGATCATCAGATATACATGGAATTCCAGATTATCCTGCGCGATGGTAAAGGGTTCCTCCCGTAGCACCTCCGCGCGGATTCCCTGTCGGGCCAGCTCCTGCCGACGCTCTTCGGCCTGCTGCTCCAGCCGTTTTATCGCGTTATCAGTTGCTTTCCCAAAGGAACGTCTGGGATAATCCTGCACTGCTTCCCGCAATCGCCGGGACAACAGGTCTACCACCTCCTCGCATTCCGTGCGATGCAGCATGGCCGCAATCCGTT
Organism: uncultured Lachnospiraceae bacterium; assembly: GCA_900553635.1. The sequence goes on from USDU01000001.1 coordinate 815, forward strand.
TTGCCAGAAGGGGCCAGGGATGTCTTCGGTAAAACTTTAGCCGCCACCAAAGCTTTTTATTTCCGCATTCCCGCGCCAGCTCCTCCATGACATTCAACGCTTCTTCCGAAGGATTCCACGGATCCGGAATCGGCACAATGTATTTCGCCGGGACAGCCGGATAACAGCAGTAATTCAGCGGTGGAAAATAGGCCAGATGCGCCAGTCGCCGCTCTTCCGGGGTGCAATATTCCGGCCCCAGATATTCGCATTTATCCCGGAGAATCGCAATCCGATATTCCAACTGCCGCAGATATTCATATCCAGGCACCCAGAAATGCGCGATTTCTCCATAATTATAGAGATGCACCTCCAAATCCAGATTTTCAAACAGCAACGTCACCGCGTTATCGCCCTGCCGGACCACCAGCACATACCTGGCCGCATCCCGACTCATGGACCAGGTCAGCGCTCCCTCATAATCCTCCAGATAATGGCCGGTCAGCGCTGCGCCACGAAATACCAGAAAGCTTTCCACGGCATCGTTCATCAGATAAACTAACCTGCGCTCCGTATCGCCCTCTTTTGCTGGCAATAATTCAAACTGATCCTGCTCCAGCAATTCCTCCAGCATTACAAATGTATCCATGTATAACCTCTTTTGTTTTTCTCATTTTACGCTCTTCTCAGCAGCTCCGCGATCTGCAGATTCCGATCCGGAATCCGATACTCCTCCGCGCTCTTTTCCAGGCGGAAATCAAACTGTATCTTTCCGTTTTTGACTTCCATTCGAACTCCGGCCAGCTTTTTCTTCAATAACGGAATCAGGCAGAAATATAGCCTGTCATCCTCGAAGGAAAGGTGGCCATACTCCGTTCCCTCCCGATCGCGCACCAAAATGCGGTTTTCCTGAAATCCCTTGGGATATAGTAACGTTCCATCCGGCACTAACTTCTTTCCGCTCATTTTCAACCGCGCCGGGAACCGGTAGATGGCCCGCCCCTCTTTGTCCAACCGTTCCGGCTTCGCTATCGCCCGCAGGGTCTTTACCGGATCGATGAACTGCTCCGCCAGGTACTGGAACAGCCTGCCTCGAAACAAAACCTCCTGCTTCGCCTCCGGCAATAGCTCCTTCACAAGTTCGTGAATACTAACCAGAAACAGGGAGAACTCTTCTTCCAGCGGTTCCCACAGATAGCGTCCCCGCGCCGCCCGGTAATAGGGATGGCCCTGCTCGATTTCCATACTGTAATACAGATAAATGTTCCGTTCCCGAAACGCATGCTCGTTGACGGCGCCCAACCAGGTCAGTTCTGGTTCCACTTTTTTTGCCCTTTTCACAAGCGGCGTAAACGCCCGGGGACTGGTTTTCAAAAGCCCATATGCCTCGTTAATCTCCTGCGCCCGTCGGATATGCTCCGGCCGCTCCGACCCCAACGCGTCCGGGTGACAGGCGCTCATCAGACGGTGATATTTCTTTTTTAAGGATTGTAGATCGTCCTCCTCGGTGATGGAGAGAAGGCGTCTGGCCTGGGTGATGTTCATATACGTTTTCTCTGTTTCCTGTTATTTTCTATGTTCGTTCCTGTCCAACCTTTTGATTCAAACGGAGTTTTCTTTAAAAAAGATCCAGCATATTATCCAGATAAATCTCTTCTCTGACTTCCAACTGATGCTCCGGCCTCGTCATGTAGTAAAGCAGAAACTCCAGAATCAGGGCGCTGCCAAGACCCCGGCCTTCGATTTTGAACTGGGAAAATCCCAGGGACAGATAAATGTTCTGGATATCGTCGATGCTGATAAAGGCTGGATTTTTCATAGCTTTTGAAAAGCGATAGCCTTCTGCCGCGTTGGTAGCCTGACAGATGTGCTCCACGTTTTCTCCGAGGTTTTTCCGGCTGACAGTCTCGTAGCACCGTTTCCGGTCCTTGCAGCCAGGCCAGCAACATTCGTTGCAGAGAAATTCGACCTTGTCTTTCTCCGGCTGTGATAATGTCTCCCATTTATCCAGTGCCTTGTTCAGGCGGAAGTCCGGCACTACATAGCGGAACTCCGTTCGTTCAATTTCCTCATGGCATTTCTGAAAATCCGTCAGAACCTTTGTGGTAGAAGAGACAAAATAAAGTCCCGGATAAGTCTTCTTTAAATAATCGAGCAGCAAATCCGAATGGATAATGACGCCGTTTTGTACCGCGTTTTTCTGCTCAAATAAAGCGCAGAGCGCATTACATTTTTTGTCGGAAAGATGCTCCTCCCGAAGCAACGAATTACTGAAGGTCAACCGGGCAGAAATGCCGTATCCCTGCATGAGTTCCAGAACCTCCTCAGGCTCTGCTTCCCCAAACCCGGCGCGGCCGCCGCCCCAGATACAGTCCGCCGGAGCGCCGTAGATGGAACCGATGTCGCACCAGTCGTAAAACCAGTTCCGGTGCCGACGGAATAATGGCAGGAATACCTGATACAGCTCGTAGAATTCGAACAAACCCGGTAAGTAATAATATGCTTTTTTCATTTTAATTGTCTTCCTCTTCCAAAAGTCTCCGTAGCAAAGCCTCCCGGTTATTGACAAACATCTCCGTTACCTGATAGCTCTCTGTCTCTTCATACGCGCATCGGTGAATCGCTCCATCATCAAAGCAGTAAATATCCGCGCCCGGGATACCAAGCAGGATCGGAGAATGCGTCACGATCAGGAATTGGCTGCCGCTTTTCGCGCAGCGATAAATCTCCATCAGCAATGTGAGCTGCCGCTGGGGTGACAGGGCCGCCTCAGGCTCGTCGAACAGATACAGGCCGCCCGGTCTCAGATAATTCTGGGCCAGCGCCAGAAAGCTCTCGCCATGGGATTTTTCATGATATCTGGCGGATGGATGAAGTGGATCGGCATAGTCCTCCTCCTTGGTCGCCACATTATAGAAGCTTTCCGCCCGCAGGAAATAGCCGATTTTCTCCTTGCGATAGCCCTTTATCAACCGGATGGCGTCGCAGAACTCCGAGTGAGTATCATGAGTGGAAAAGGCATAATTTTTCGTTCCACCTTCGGGATTGAAGCCGTGGGCTACCGCTATAGCTTCTAATAACGTAGATTTTCCGCTGCCGTTTTCACCTACGAAGAAGGTAATCGGATTTGTGAAATTCAGGCATTCTATGCCCTGAAATGCTTCAATATGGTTTAAATAGCTGTCCGGATCGATTCGGTTCCAGTCGAACTGGACGGCCTGGATGAATTGCTGGTTCATGGTTTATTTGCTCTCCGAAATTATTCTGAATATGATCTTCAAATAATTAATTTATTTTTTACACTTAAAAGCATCCTATCATATATTTACATTCATAAGCAATATGCACTGTTCGTCACTCATACAGATATGCTAACTCATTTGCGCTCATTATACCATATCCCTCATTCTCCCACCATATCAACCACTACTTAACGTGCAAAAAAAGCCCCATAAACAGCTTATCACTACTGTTTATGAGACCTTTTTACTTTACTCCTCTGTAATCGGAAATGTCACCTGCCAGTCGCCTTCTATGAGTTCGCCGCCAGTCCAGAACTCTCCCCAAACTTCATAATTGGAAATTTCTTCCGCTGTAACCAGGAAAATATATTCTTCGTAGCTGTCCACGCCGCTCTCATCCCAGAACGAAATGCTTTTTTCACAATTCAAGATTTCCCCGCTATTGCTTTTCAGATAAATATCGCCGTGATTATCGGTATTTAAAATGTCGGCGTACCGGCCCTGAACATGCAATTTTCCATCCACAAGCCCATATCCGCTCAATGTTACACCATTTTCCAGCTTCATGGAATTGCTTTCATCCGACATCATGAGCTGCGGCTCTTTCTCATCCACTGCTTCCTCTGTCGCGCTTCCATAACCTCTGATATCTAGATTTTCGATAAAATCCGTTATCTCCGGCAGATTTGCGGTATCAATCTGTGTCAGCCGCTCCTCGCTGTGCGTTTTCCCCGTCAGCAGTTCCTTTACCGAAAAAGTGATCTTATCCCCCGGTATCAATACATGCTTCATCTGTTCGATGGTCAGCAGAAACGTCACCGTTCTGGTATCGCTGTTAAAATCCACCAGTTCGCAACTGCCTGTTTGATCGTAGGGCGTGTGAATACTGTAGCTGTCAAACAGATCCGTCGTCTCATCCAGCCGTGAGCCCGCCGTATCCCGCATGGATACCAGAATCTGCGCCGTTTCATTTTCTACCTGCGCCGCCACCACGCGCATTTCAATTCCCTGATCTTCGCAGGCAACCTGAACCGGCTTCAGCTTCTGCGCAACTCCTGGAGCAATCGAATACAGCATTTCATAAGCTGACTCATTTCCTGCTGCCGCCAATGCCGGAACCGACAGGCTCAGGCACAAGCAGATACACGCTGCTACAGCCAGCCATTTTCGGACGTGCGGAACCGCCTTTCTCCTCGAAAATGCTGTCTCCGCTTCCCCAATCAAATCCGCATCCAGCTCCGACATATGATACAATAACTCTTTTCCAGTCATAATTGGTAACCCTCCTTCTCCAAATACCTGCGAAGCTCCTTCCGCATCCGAAACAGCCGTGTTTTCACCTTGCTCTCGGAGCACCTGAAGCCTTTTGCAATCGCCTCTATCGTATCCAGATAGAAATACCGCCGCACAAACATGACCCGCTTTTCCTTCGACTGTCCGTGTAAAAATAAGCTGATTACACGGCCCAGTTCCGCGCCGTCCAACTCCTGCCCCACATCGCCGGACGCCGGAATACACTGCTCCAGCTCCTCCGTAAATTCCGTGACCCATGCGCCGCGCTTCAGGCATTCCCGCTCTGCGCAACGGTTCAGTGAAAGATTTCTCACAATCCGCGAAAGGAATGCCGCCAGATAGGATCTCGGTTCATGGGGAGGAATCCGATTCCAGGCTTCCAGATAAGTGTCATTTTCGCACTCCTCCGCAGTCGCCGCGTCGCCCGTGATCCGCTGCGCGATTCCGCGCAGTCTGGATCCGTATTTTTCTGCCGTATGGGAAATGGCGCTTTCGTCGCGAAGCAGATACAGGGATACGATTTTGTCGTCTTCCATGGTTTCTTCCTGTAATTTTTAAGGCCTTCACCTTATATAGCAGGTTTTATAGGAGGGAGGTTACACTTTTATTTATAAAATAACTCTATAGCTTCAGCAAAATATTCCGCCGCTCCATCGCCGTAGATTTCGTCCGTTTTCTTTTGCGTCAGCGGATCCCGGTAGGACTGCGCCACCGACTGCATCAGCGGCTTTTCATCCTTTATCTGATAAAGCATTTTCATGACGAAGCCGTATTCGGCCACCGGCTCTTTGAATTCGAAGGAATCTCTGGGTAAATTTTTTCGTTCCATCAATTTCCGCAGAATCGAATCTACCCGTTTGCCAAAGCTTTCCGCCACTTCTCTGCTCACTGGATGACCAGCGGCCTCCAAAAACGCATCCTTACTGCCATACCACTCGATTACCTTTGCATAGTTTTCCTGCATTTTCTCCGAAGACATCACTTCCAGATAATGCTTTCTCCATTCCTCTATGCTGCCAAATTCGCTGACCGCCATACCCTTTATCTGCTCCGGCATACGCTCTACCATAGTCTGAAACATTTCTTCGGTCTCCTGTTTTGTAAATACTGAAAAATCCATTCTGTTTTCTCCTCTCAAGATGTCATCGATGCTTGCAATCAGACGCTCCATGCGTTCTTTTTTTGCCACAAGCATCTTCCTCTGCATTTGCAGAATCTGGTTTCGATCAAACACAGGCGAATTCATCAGAGCTTTGATTTCCTTCAGGGGAATATCAAATTCCCGGAAAAACAGGATCTGCTGCAATGTCTCCAGGGCTTTATCGTCATAAAGCCGATACCCCGCCTCACTCTTCGCTGTCGGCTCCAAAAGCCCGATTTCATCATAATAGTGAAGCGTCCGCGCGCTGATATGAGTAAGTTCCGCAATTTCCTTGACTGTCATCATAGATGATAGACCTCCTGTCTTTGATAAAGCTGACTATACGCTATGACGTGGCGTGAAGGTCAAGAGGGATTTTCCATTTATTTTGAAAACAATACTGCCTCTATCCATGCTTTTTTCGCATCTAACGCATTGGCCTCCACACTTTCCACCGTCTCGCCGCAGGTTATACATCCGGGCAAATCAGGATAGGAGGCCACATATCCTCCTTCTTCTTTATCTTCCACAATTTCCATACGATATGGCATTGCCATATACTCATCCAGCGTTTTCCTCATTTTTTGCCTCACTTTCTACAATCTGCCTCACCATTTCCACATATACTTTCTTGATTGATTTGTTCTTTAATATTATCACAACCCCGTAGCCACCCTGACATACATCTTGACCTCTTTCTCCAGCCAGTCACCGTAGTCCTCCATTTTTAGCAGCATCCAGCGCTTGCCGTTTTCCGCGGACTGGATTCCTATATAGGCGTCTTCGTCCTTTCGGTAAAAAACATAATCCTTATGCGATATTTCTCCCATCGCGCCATCTTCCGCTGTAAACGCATCCTGTACTTCCCTTAGCCAGATGTGGGAGCTTGCCCAGAAATTAACCTTGTTCGTAGTTTCCTCCGTTTTCTTTCCGCACGCGCTCATGGTCAATGCCATACACACAATTACCACCAGCAGTCCTAAATATCCCCGTCTCTTCATCATTTTTCTCCCCTCTGAAAATGTATTTTCCCAGTTTTCCTTATTTCCGGTATGAATTACCTTTATTATACTATAGCTTTTTGCGTAAAAAACTGAATTCTTTTTAAGATTCTCCTTAATTTTTACAGATACTTCATAACGAAAAAAGGAGCCGAAGCCCCTTTCTCCAATTCCACTCTATTTCGTTTTTTACAATGCTCTTTCTATTCTCTCCAACGCCTCCTGAAGCGTACTTCTCGGGCACGCCGCATTGATTCTCTGGAAGCCTTCGCCGGATGCTCCGAAGATTCGGCCGCTGTCCAGCCACAGGCCGGCTTTGTGGACAATCAGATTCTCCAGCTCGTCCGCACTGAGACCCAACTTCTGAAAATCCAGCCAGAACAGATAGGTTCCCTCCGGCAAATTCATCTTTACATCCGGGATACGCTGATCGATAAAATTCTTCGCGTAACAGATATTTTCCCAGACATATTTTTTCATGGCCTCATACCACTCGTCTCCATGGTTGTACGCTGCCTGAGTCGCCGCGATTCCAAAGGTGTTGAGCTCGTCCAGGCCGGATACCTGATACTGGTGAATAAAGGCTTTCCGGATTTTTTCATTCGGAATAAAAATATTGGACTGCTGCAGCCCGGCCAGATTAAAGGTTTTGCTGGGGGCTGTCGCCGTAATCGTAAACTCCCGGAAAGAGGGATCCACCTCCTGAAAAACGTGATGCTCCCCGCTCCAGATAAAATCAAAATGAATCTCGTCGCTGAACACAAGTACCTGATGTTCCCTGCAAATGGTTCCGATTCGCAGAAGCTCTTCTTTCGTCCACACCCGTCCCACCGGATTGTGCGGATTGCACAGAATAAAAAGCTTCACCTGATTCTCCACGATTTTCTGCTCAAAATCCTGAAAATCAATGGAATATCTATCCTCTTCATCGCACACCAGATCCGAGCTTACCCGTTTCCTGTCATTTTGCACAATGGTACTGCTGAAAGGATAATACACCGGCTGGTTAATCAGCACCGCGTCGCCCGGCTCCGTCACCGCCCGGATGGCATTCGCGATAGCCACGCACACACCCGGCGTCTTCACATGCCACTCCGGCCACACCTCCCAGTCATGGTGCCGCTTCATCCATCCTGCCACGGCCTCGAAAAAGCCGTCGCCGTCCTGGGTATTGGTATAGCCGTAGATGTTGTGGTGTGCCAGCTGGACAAGCGCGTCCTCCACATAGGATGAGGTCCGGAAATCCATATCCGCCACCCACAGGGGCAGTACGTCTTCGGGATATCCACGCTTCACCGCAAAATCATATTTCAGGCATTTTGTGCCCTTCCGATTCACTATTTCATCAAAATTCAGGTTTCTTTCCGCCATGTTCCTTATCCTCTACTTTTCCGCATTTTCAAACGCCTGTTTCAGATCTGCTATGATATCGTCCGGATTCTCGATTCCCACAGATAATCGAAGCAGCGTATCAGTAATTCCCAATTTTTCTCTCTGTTCCCGCGGCACATCCGGGTGGGTCTGAACCGCCGGATAGGTCAGCAGGCTTTCCGTTCCGCCCAGACTTTCCGCAAAGGTAATCAAACGGATATTTTTCAAAATCGCCACCGCTATCTCCGAAGATGTTACCGTAAAGGAAATCATGCCGCTTCCCGCGTAATACACATTTGTAACCACACTCTGCTCCCGCAGCCACTGGCTGACGGCCTCTGCGTTGCTCTTATGCCGCTCCATGCGAAGAGCCAGCGTCTTCAGGCCCCGCAGGCAGAGCCAGCTTTCAAAGGGGCCCAAGGTTGCGCCTGTGGTTTTCGACAAAAGCCGGAACCGATCGGCCAGTTCCGCATTGCCACTGCACAGAAATCCGCAGACCGTGTCATTATGCCCGGATAGATATTTCGTGCCGGAATGTACCACCACGTCCGCGCCCTCCTTCAGCGGATTTTGAAAATAGGGCGTCATAAAAGTATTGTCCACGATCACCAGCGCGCCCGCCTGATGCGCAAGCTCAGCTACCGCCCTAATGTCCGTGATGTGCATCATCGGATTCGTCGGCGTCTCAAAATAAATAGCCCGGGTATTCTCTTTCAACGCTGCCTTCAGCGCATCCAAATCCGTCGTATCCGCGAATTCCACCTCATAGCCATTTTTCCGGCAGACCTGCTCGAGCAGCCGTACCGCGCCTCCATACAGATCTTCCCCGCAAATGATATGATCCCCCGGTTGAAAATACTCAAATACCGTGGAAATCGCCGCCATGCCGGAAGCGAAAGCGATGGTATCACACGCGCCCTCCAACGAGCTCAATGTCTCCTCCAGATAGGCCCTTGTGGGATTGGATTCCCGGGAATAATCAAAGCCGATGGGATTGTGTCCCGGCGTCAGATGGGAAAAGGAGGCCGTCTGATAGATCGGATAACTGATGGCGTAATTGCCGCCCTGATTTTTATGCCCTTCTCCGTGAATACATCGTGTGTCAATTGCGTACGCCATAGTTGTTCTCCTTATATCTGTTTCTGCTTCTATTCCGCTTCCAGCTCCCGGTTGATCTCGTCCTCGCTGTCCGCCATGGCCTGAAGCGTCATGGTCAGCAGCTTCTCCAGCGGCCAGCCAAGCTGCTCCGCGCCCCGCTCAATGACTTCTCTGGAGCAGCCTGCCGCGAAGCCCTTACTCTTGTACTTTTTCTTCAGAGATTTCAGTTCCATATCCTTGGTGCTCTTGGACGGACGCATCAGTGCAGCTGCCCAGATAAGACCGGTCAGCTCATCTGCTGCAAACAGCACCTTTTCCATCTCTTGCACCGGCTCCACATCCAGGGTCTTGCCGCACTCCACGGTGATTCCATAGCCATGGGAAACGACTGCGTGAATGATATCCTCCGACACGCCGCCTTCCCGCAGAAGCTCCGGCGCTTTCAGGCAGTGTTCTGCCGGATACAGTTCAAAGTCAATGTCATGCAGCAAACCTACAATACCCCAGTGCTCCTCCTCAGCGTCGTAGCCCAGCTCCCGCGCGTACCATTTCATCACGGCCTCTACGGTCAGTGCGTGCTGAATATGAAAGGGATCCTGATTGTACTTTTTTAATAAGGCAAATGCCTCTTCTCTGGAAATATCGCTCATGCTTCATCGTCTCCTTGTACTCCCTCCGAAAGGCCTGGCGGCTGTCGGAGTGGTTTCTTCTAATTCTGTATTTCATTCATCATATGCTTGTATTCCCACTTTGTCAATAGGATTAATATGCAATGAATTTCCTGTTACATAAAAAAGGCAGAGCCGCCTGACGCCAGCTCTACCTTTTCATATTCTATATCTATTTCGCCTCAGAGGTCAGCATCACGCCCAGCTTCTGGAAGGTCTTCTCATCGGCCGCGCTCAGCATACGGGAGGTGTGGACCTGGCTGCCGCGAAGATTCGGAAGCTGCCGGAGGGCAAGGTCAGCCAGCGGGTTGCTCTCGGAGCTGGATGAAAGGGCGATGAGCACTTCCTCCATGTGGAGACGCGGGTTGCGGCTGCCCAGGTAGTCTACCTTCAGCTTCTGGATGGGCTTGATGACATTCGGGGTAATCAACAGCACATCCTCATCAATGCCCGCCAGGTGCTTCAGGGCCTTGATAAGCAGGGCAGAGCAGGCGCCCAGCAGTTCACTGGTCTTGCCGGTGATGATGGTGCCGTCGGGCAGCTCCATGGCTGCAGCGGTGTGACCGGTGGCTTCGGCACGGGTCAGGGCTGCAGGTACCACCTTGCGATCCTTCACGGTTACGCCTGCGTTGTTCATCAGAAGCTCGATCTTGTAAGCTTCTTGTTCCTTGGATTTACCCCTTGCAATGTTCACCAGAGTCTGGTAATAACGGCGGATAATCTCCTGTCCGGACGCCTCACGGCAGGCCTCGTCGTCTACGATACAGTTGCCGGCCATATTGACACCCATGTCGGTGGGGGACTTGTACGGACAGTCGCCGTAAATCTCCATGAACATGGCGCGCAGTACCGGGAAAATTTCCACATCACGGTTGTAGTTGACCGTAGTCTCACCGTAGGCTTCCAAATGATACGGGTCAATCATGTTCACATCGTTCAGGTCTGCGGTGGCAGCCTCGTAAGCCAGATTGACCGGATGGCTGAGGGGCAGGTTCCAGATGGGGAAGGTCTCGTATTTGGCGTAGCCCGCACGGACGCCCCGCTTGTGCTCATGATAAAGCTGGGACAGACAGGTAGCCATCTTTCCGCTTCCCGGTCCCGGCGCGGTGACAACTACCAGCGGCTTGGTGGTCTCGATGTATTCGTTGTGTCCATAACCCTGATCGCTTACGATAAGCGGAATATTGTTCGGATAGCCCGGAATCAGATAGTGACGGTACACCTTCACGCCCATTTTTTCCAGACGACTCTGGAACATCTGGGCGCTGTACTGGCCTGCGTAGTGTGTAATGCAGACGCTGCCCACATAGAGGTTCTTGGACTCGAAAATGGCTTTCAGACGAAGCAGATCAGAATCGTAGGTGATACCTAAGTCGCCTCGTACCTTATTTTTCTCGATATCCTCTGCGCTGATTACGATAACGATCTCCACCTGATCGGCAAGCTGCATCAGCATCCGCAGCTTGCTGTCCGGCTCGAAGCCCGGCAGTACACGGGACGCATGGTAATCGTCGTAGAGTTTTCCGCCGAATTCCAGATAAAGCTTATTATCAAACTTGGCGATACGCTCCCGGATGTGTTCCGACTGCATAGCCAGATACTTGTCATTGTCAAATCCTTTTCTCATGTTGCTTCTCCCTTTGTATTTTATTTTCACCTGCAGAACCTGCCAGCGACAGCTTCTTCCGGATACTTTTTAACCCAAAAAGGGGACACTGCCACGCTTAAGCAGCAGTATCCCCAAACAGTTCTATATTATGAAAAATTTAGTCTGCATAACCGTTCGGGTTCATGGTCTGCCATCTCCAGGAATCCTCACACATCTCCTCGATGCCATACTGCGCTACCCAGCCGAGCTCATTCTTCGCCTTGGTGGGATCCGCGTAGCAGGTAGCAATATCGCCCGCACGGCGGGGCTTGATTTCATAGGGAATCTCCTTGCCGCAGGCTTTTTCAAAGGCATGCACCACGTCCAGGACGCTGTAGCCCTTGCCAGTGCCCAGATTGTAAATCAGTACGCCGGGCTCGGTTTCCTCCACCTTCTTAATTGCCGCCACATGGCCCTTTGCCAGGTCTACCACATGAATATAATCACGCACGCCGGTTCCGTCCGGAGTATCGTAATCATTTCCAAAGACGCCCAGACACTTCAGCTTGCCGATGGCTACCTGCGCTACATAGGGAACCAGATTGTTCGGGATACCCTTCGGATCCTCGCCGATGAGACCGCTCTTGTGAGCTCCAATCGGGTTGAAATAGCGAAGCAGTACCACCTTCCACTCCGGATCGGATACATAAATATCGGTCAGTACCTGCTCCAGCATGCCCTTGGTCTGTCCGTACGGGTTCGTAATCTTACCCTTGGGGCATTCCTCGGTAATCGGGATAAATGCCGGATCACCGTATACGGTAGCAGAGGAACTGAACACAATATTCTTTACGTTGTGCTTTCTCATCACGTCACAAAGAATCAGAGTTCCGGTAATATTATTATAGTAATACTCGATGGGCTTGCGTACCGACTCACCCACGGCCTTGTAGCCTGCAAAATGAATAACGGATTCAACCTGCTCCTTATCAAAGATGGCGTTCAGGGCGTCACGATCCAGAATATCCGCCTCATAGAACGTAACCTTCTTTCCTGTAATCTGCTCCACGCGTTCCAGCGCTTTTTCACTTGCATTATACAGATTATCTACAACTACTACTTCATAGCCTGCATTCAATAACTCTACACAGGTGTGGCTTCCGATAAAGCCTGCACCGCCTGTTACCAAAATTGACATCAAACTGTCCTCCTGTTTTCAAAGGTTAGTTTCTACTAACATTTGTTTCACTACTATTCACTGCTAAATCATAACACGGTTTCGTAGGTGGTGCAAGTGCCATTTCCTCCAAAAAAATTGCAGCGTTTTCATAACAGACAGCTTTACGGCAAAATTTCAAGCCAGTAGCCATCCGGATCTTCGATAAAATAGATCCCCATTTCTTCATTTTCGAAGCAAATACAGCCCATCTCCTTGTGCTTTTTATGCGCCTCTTCATAATCGTCCGCCCGGAATGCCAGGTGAAATTCACATTCGCCCAGATTATAGGGCTGCGGATGCTCTTTCAGCCAGGTAAGCTCCAGCTCAAAATCACTTACCTCATTACTCAGATATACAATGATAAAATCATTGGCCGTCTTTCGTCTCACTTCGTGCAGATCGAGAGCTTCGTTATAGAATTTTATAGAACGGTCCAGATCGGATACATTATAGTTTTCATGAATCATCTTAAATTTCATAGCACTTCTCCTTTTGCGCATTCTGTGTTTTTTATACGTGATTTGTATTGCGGATATTCTGTGATAAACCGCTTTATTACGCTGGCGTCCTCCCAATAATGCATGGGAAAAACAGCATTGCAATCTACATTTTCCAGAAAATACAGAATTCCATCGGCATAGTGGGCTTCCTGCCTCGGATCAAGGGGAACGAATGCAGCGTCAAAGTGCATACCCTTAATTTTCCGGATTTCCGCACGATACGCCGAAGTGAGCCGCCGGTTATCCGCTTCCGGCTCTCCTTCCCAATACCAGTCATTTAAGTCGCCGGCATGGTAAATCGTGCCCTCTTTCGTTTGAACGATAAATGCGACGCCGCTATCGTTAGAAAGTAACGTATCGACCCGGGTACCATGATCCAGTTCATAGGTTTGATCGTGATAGGCGTATGTAATTTTTATATTCGACAGGTGGTTCCTGTTGCGTATATCTTTCGCCAAAATTGCCTGATACGTCATCCCCATATGGTCAAGCATTTCGAAGATTTTGGGATTAAAATGATCCTTATGGAAGTGACTGCAAAAGACAATCACCTCTTTTTTTCTGTCGAGAGAGGGCAATTCACCCCTGTAATAGTCGAAAATATAGTAGCAGTCGCCGGATTCAACCAAAAAGCCACTGTGGTTGATATAGGTTATTTTCATGATATCACCTGCATTTTATAATGGAGCGCTTCCATAAAATTTTACAACCTTATTTTATACGTTATTACGTTAGTATGTCAACTCTGGTGACCGTTGGCGTTGAAAATAGAGTTTGATTTTTTCTTAAATTTTCCCCGAATCTCTTGTTCCTTCCACCTTTTCCTCGTATAATAGAGACATGTCGTTAAAAATCAAGGGAGATCCTATGAAACATATTTTACGCTTTATTAAAAACCAGCCGCCCGCAAGACTGATTGTCGCGGGCTTTTTCCTCATTATCCTGACCGGAGCCTGTCTCCTCATGCTGCCGGTATCCTTGCGCCCCGGCGTCCATACCAGCTTTCTGGACGCGCTTTTTACCGCCACCAGCGCCACCTGTGTCACAGGCCTGGTGACCGTAGACCCCGGCGACACCTATACGGTCTTCGGCCGGGTGATTCTGGCGCTGCTTATCCAGACCGGCGGTCTGGGCTTCACCTCCATGGGCGCAGGCCTTATGCTGGCTACCAAACGGCGGGTGGGATTTAAGAGCCGACTTCTTTTAAAGGAAGCCCTCAATGTGGACAACTTCAGGGGCATCGTCCGGCTGTTAAAGGCTATCTTGCTTACCACCTTAATTTTCGAAACAGTGGGCGCGCTTCTGAGCTTTCCGGTCTTTGTCCGGGACTATCCGCCCCTGGAGGCTGTGGGAATCAGTATCTTTCATTCCATTTCCTCCTTTAATAACGCCGGCTTCGACATTCTGGGCGGTGGCCAGAGCCTCATTCCTTACCAGAACGATATCCTACTGAACCTGGTTACCGGCGGCCTGATTATCTTCGGCGGCCTGGGCTTCCTGGTGATCCTGGACGTCCTGAGAAACCGTTCCTTCCGGAAGCTGACCCTCCACTCTAAGGTAGTCATAAGCACCACCCTGACGCTTCTGATTGCGGGTACCCTGGTCTTTCGTTTTACGGAGCATATGCCCTGGATTGGCGCGTTTTTCAACAGCGTCACCCCCCGGACTGCCGGCTTTGCCACTTACCCTATAAATGAGTTTTCCCATGCGGGACTCTTTGTGATGATTCTGCTGATGTTTATCGGCGCGTCCCCCGGCTCCACCGGAGGCGGTATCAAGACCAGCACCTTCTTCATCCTGATACAGACCATGCGGAGTGCCCTGAATAAGCGGCACATGGGAGCCTTTCACCGGAGTATTTCCCCGGAAAACACCTCCCGGGCCTTTCTGATTACCCAGCTGTCCCTCAGTGTCGTTCTCATCGGAACCTTTCTGCTCTGTCTCCTAGAGCCTTCCTTTGAAATGAGGCAGCTGCTTTTTGAGGTTGTCTCCGCCTTCGGCACCGCAGGACTGTCCACGGGAATCACGGCCAATCTGCATGCAGCCAGCAAGCTGCTCCTGATTTTCCTGATGTTTATCGGAAGACTGGGCGCATTTACGATTATTGCCATGTGGATTGAACGGCCGGAGCAGAACGCCCGATACACGGAAGAATCCATCACCATCGGTTAACATAACATGTTTTGTCAGGCTCTTTTGCCTGCTATCATTATAGAAATGAGGAAGCGAAAAAGATGAAGAAAAATGCAAATTCTACCTTTGGAATCGTCGGCCTGGGCCGTTTCGGAACTGCTCTTGCCATCACTCTGGCGGAGGCCGGGAAAGAGGTCATTGTCGTTGATCAGAATGAAGAAAAGGTCAAGGCTATGCGGCAATACACGGAGTACGCCTTTGTCTGCGACAACCTTTCCAAGGCTACCCTGTCAGAGGTGGGAATCCAAAACTGCGATACCGTCATCGTCTGCATCGGCAGCCGTATCGATACCAGTATCCTGACCACCCTGAACGTGGTTTCCCTGGGCGTGCCCCACGTGATTTCCAAGGCCACCAGTCAGGATCAGGGCGCTGTTCTGGAGAAAATCGGCGCGGAGGTGGTCTATCCGGAGCGGGATATGGCCATCCGTCTGGGCAAGAAGCTCCTGTCCGGAAACTTCCTGGATTTCATTTTCCTGGACAACGACATCGAGATCCAGCAGGTACCGGTCAGCGGCTTTATCGAAGGAAAAACCATCCAGGAGATCAATATCCGTAAAAAATACGGCCTGAATATCATTGCCGTTGAGCACGACCAGAATACCATCATCGAGCTCTCCCCCGACTATAAGCTGCAATCGGAGGATATCATCGTTGTCATCGGAAAAGTCCAGAATATCCGGAAATTAGAGCGGGCATTATCATAAACCAGAAGCTCCGGCCAGCCAGGCCGGAGCTTCGTCCGTTCTATTATACCTCTACATAATCCAGCATCAACGCCAACGCAATCCGAAGTCCATTTTCCAGACTGGAAAGCTCAATCCACTCTTCCCGCGTATGCGCCAGCGCGCCTCTCACGGTTCCTACCGTATTCGCCACGATTCCCAGTGAAAGCGGCACATTACTATCGGTAGAATAAGCCGCAAAATCAATCGGATCCTGATACCAGGTTTCAATGACATCCACCGTATGCTCTGTAAACGCCTTCAGCGCGTCCGCGTCCACCGGTCCGTTACCCGGCCGCACGCCTAAAAGCTCCACCTCGATCTCGCCGCCGCGTCCCAGGCCTTCCGTCGCTACCATGAGGAACCCTCCACCTGGATTATCCCCATCAAAGACTGCGATCTGATGGCCGAATACGGCTGGATCAAGCCCAGCCGCACGATTTTGCCGGAGCTGGGGCAGGAGTATCTGGATATTTTGGTGGGACTGTATTAACCGTTCTCCTCCGCCAGGCGCCGCTGCTATGCCGCATATATGCAGTCCGTCAAAACTAATCTCCTGTGTTCTCTCCTACAGCCTGGTCAGATTAAAAATCCACTCCAACCACCGCTCCACCGAGCTGGCCCGCCGGGCGATCTGCCCTTCGCTGCAGACATGCAATTCCCGCATCCGCCGCCCGATGACCTTCTTATCCGGATACCGGCCCGTCTTAGCGCCCATGTCAAAAAATTCCGCGAAAATCCGGTGCTCCAGCATCAGCTCCACCAGCTTCAGCTGTCGGGGCTTGTAATTCATCCGAAAGACCCTCTCGCCGAGCCCGGTCAGCCGCACCAGCACCTGACCGTCCGCATTTTCCTTCTCGAAGAGTCCCAGATACCGCCCCGCATTATAATAATAATCTGACTGCCGCAGGTCGAAATCCATCAGATCAGCAATTTGCCCCGGCGTCATGGGATTGCCGTACAGATTCTCCAACAGAGAAATAATACGCTCCATGGAGTTGGCCTGGATAAACGGAACCGACGTATCATCCATGTCATCGTCTGTCCGGATAACTGTCTGCTCCCGCACCTCCCGGAGTTCACGCAGACTGATCCGCGTATCCTGCAGGGAATAATTTTTCGCCTGCACCAGCTCGATGGACGAGTAATCCTCCGGATCCGCAAACCGGTACTCAAACAGTCGATAAATCAGATTGGAATACACAGAAAAAACCAGCCGGATGGGCTTCTTCACCCGCGTCCGCCACAGCCGGTACGGATAGTAAAGCTGCCGCACATGGAAATCGGAATGCACCACATTTTTGGCTTCCATAATCACCACGGAACGGGCGTTTTCAAAGCCGCCGTCGATCTCGCACTGGGCATTTTCCACATGAATCTGCTGCGCCGCGCCCCGCACCGTATGAACCCGGAAGTCAAAAATGCCCGTCCCCATGCGGCCATTAAAGGTAGCGTCATTTCGCCCGTCCCCCAGAAAATCATCGAGAATCCCGGACAGAGTCAGCGCATGAATGGCGTTGGCCTCTGAACTGATGTTATTGACATCGATGGACTCGTACTCCGGCATGTCCACATGGGTCATCCGGGCCACATGCTCATGAAGCTCCGGAATCGGCTCATACAGCAGGAACTCTCCCATCACATAGGAAGTCCTGCTATCCGGCAAAAGATTCAGCTTCTGCTTCCGAAGGGCGTCCGGCAATGCGTCGGAGCTGTCCCATTTGGCCATCAGGCGGGGCTCCCGGAATTCCCGGATCTGGTCCGCCTTGATTCTGTATACACCGTTTTTTTCCACCTCTTCTGCGATAGGGTATTTCTCCAGAAGCCGTTTCCAGGCCTCATTTGCAGAAAGCGTCGTCTTCTCCGCCATATCGGTACCTCATTATTTCCCATAAAAAGAGCTGTTCTATAAAACCACATTTTTAAAATTCGACTGTCTTAAAGCTCCCATTCTCCGCATTATAGAAGAACACCTTCTGGGACAGTCGCTCCTCTTCGCCGCAGGTGCGGTTCAGATGCTTCAGGCTCCGCAGAATCCGGATGGGAAGAATACTCCCGGCCGGATGAATGCAGGCCTCGTGGACACTGGTAAACGCCACATAATAGCTTCCTCCCGACAGCTTGGCCAGCCGTTCCTTCACACCCGGATAAAACATGGCGATGGCTCCGTTCAGCTTCCGGGTGGTGGTCAGAAGCGGCGCCCGCTCCGGACTGAGCATCTGAATTCCACTATTTTCCGACATGAATTCTCCCTTTTCATAGGGAGCGCCCACACAATCCATGGGATCCAGATACAGGCGCGGCGGTGCCGTCACGTAGGTGTTCAGCATGGCGTCCTTCCAGACGCGCTTTCTGGGCAGCCTCCAGCCATCCACGGTCGTTCGGGGAACCTTTATGGTCCCCAGGCCATTTTCACCGTCATACACGGTCAGATAGAGTACCAGAGCCACGTCACCGTACCGCTCATACACATACTCCTTGAGCTCCCGTCTGCAGTCGCTGAAATAGATGGGCCGAATCAGCAGCTTGTCCCTGATCAGCTCATAATTCTGCATCTGTTCCAGCACGCCGGTCTCCAGCATCTCACCTGCCGTTTTTATGCTGCCCTGCACATAGCGCCAGACGCTGTCCCAGCCCTCTTCCTCCTGCCGGTCATAAAGCTCTTCCAGGGAAAACCGGGAAACCTGTGAGAGCTTCTCGCTTTTTGCTTTGATAACCGTCACATAATCGCCGAGCAGCACGCCGGATTCCATCTGATTGTACCGCAGATTCGTCTCCCTTACAAACCGCTCGTCGTACCCCTCATCTCCATCTGAAAGGCCTTCCGGGTAAAACTGAATCTCGCCGGGCTTCACTCCCAGATCCTTCTTTTCCGTAAGCCGGGTCAGAAAACTGCTGCAAAACTCCTGATATGTCACGCCATATCCTCCTTTATTTTAGCTGTATTGGTCGGAACTTTCAACCTCCTTATCTTCTGTAGGTGTAGACACCCGATGAGCAATGAATTTTGCACGGGCTTTTGAAACTTGTTTGTCAAAAAAATCATGGGATCATTGGGAAGAAGCACCCTGTGATACAAAAGATTAATCTGATAGTTAAAGAATAGCATATTGTAATGTTTTTGTAAATTATTTCCATCCGGCAAATTTCGTAACGATTCGACAATGAATTTGCTTTTCTGCGAAAAGTCTGTTCTATATTATGAAAGCTTTATACTTGCACCCACAAAAAACGTGGTCCGTAAGCCCTCTCTCCACTGATTCTGCAGCAAAACCGAGGTTATCACTTTCCACGTTCTCTTTTGACTTTCTACTATATTCCTTCTAATTTACCCTGCCGTGCCGCATACTCCTTAAGCTCGCACAGTCCTGCTGCCATCCCGGCCTCTGCGCCTGTCTCAGGAAGTTTCACGGTACAAATCGCCCGTTCACAGCCATCTATAAGCCGTTTCGCCTCCGCGATCTGCTCTTCTCCGATCGTCTGAAAAGCCGATACCCTCACCGTCTGCACTGCCAGCGCCTTCGCCGACGGATAATCCAAATCATTTTCCCACAAGATCCCGGCTGCAAAGGGGATTCGCTCCCGCTGAAGCTTTCGGAATACCGCCGTGCCCGTGCCATTTCCGGCGATAACAAAGACCCGCGGCTCCCCATCCACAGCCGGGAGCTCCAGGTCGCCGGTCAGCTCGTCGTAGGTTCCCACGGTCATGCCATACAGCTTCGGAATATACCCTTCGGTGAAAATCTCCTCCGGCGTCCCGAACCGATCCACCTTATCGCCCCGCACGCAGGCAATTTTATCCGAGATACGGCCTGCCAGATCCAGTTCATGTAAGGACATGATGACAGACAGATTTCTTGTCCGTGACATCTTTTGAATAATGGAAAGAAATTCCAGTTTGTAACGGATATCCAGAAATGAAGTGGGCTCGTCCAGCACAATAATATCCGGCTGCTGGCAGAGCGCCCGAGCCAGCATGACCCGCTGCTTCTGGCCGTCGCTGGTCTTCGTATAATCCCGATCTGCCAGCTCATGGATATGCACCAAATCCATGGCCTCGTCCACCACGGCCCAGTCCTCCCCGGAGAGTACGCCAAACTTGCCCGTATAGGGATAACGGCCTGTGGACACCACGTCCCGGCAGGTCATCATTTCCGGATGGATGCGCTCGGTCAGCACTACAGAAAGCTTCTGAGACAGTTCCTTGCCGCTCAAATCCCCCATAGCCTTGCCGTCCAGCACCGCCACGCCGCCTAAGGGCGCCAGCTGTCTGATGATACTTTTCAGAATCGTAGTCTTGCCCGCGCCGTTGGGGCCGATGAGAGTCAGGATTTCACCCTTTTTCAGGCTGATTCGGATGTCTTTGATCAGGGGAACGCCGTGGTAGCCGACAGTCAGTCCTTCCGTGTAGAAATAATAGGTATCCATATGCTACTCAGCCCTCTCCTTCTTTCTGTGAATCATAATATAGATGACCACCGGCGCGCCAAATACTGCTGTCACCGTACTGATGGACAATTCGGTGGGGGCAAACATGGTCCGGGCCAGCAGATCGCAGAACAGACAGAAAGCCGCCCCGCCCAGGAAACAGGCCGGTATCATCAGGATGGGCTTCGCTGTCCCAAATAAATTCTTGACCAGGTGGGGCACCGCGATTCCCACGAAGGATACCGGACCTGCAAAGGCCGTCACGCAGGCGGACAGAACACTGGACAACAGCACCAGCAGAATCCGGAACACCTGCACGTTCAGACCCATATTTTTCGCGTAGGCCTCGCCCATCTGGTAAGCACTGATGGGCTTCGACATGAGAAAGACGCAGATAGCCGTGATACCCACCACGATGGCCATAATCAGCACATTGTCCCAGGTCATGCCGGAAAAGCTTCCCTTGGACCAGTTGTGCAGATTCACGATGTCCGCGTCATCCGCAAAGGTCACCACGAAGTCCGTCACAGCCGAACAGATATAGCCGATCATGACGCCGCTGACGATAAGCATGGACATCTGATCCATGACCCGTGACATGAGAATCACAAAGCCCATACAGAGCATGGCTCCCGCAAAGGCCGCGATAATCAGGACCCAGGAGCTTAAAGCAAACGCATTTCCCAGGGCCGCCACCATGACCAGGGCCACCACTAGCTTTGCGCCGGAGGAGATCCCCAGTGTAAAAGGACCCGCGATGGGGTTATGGAAGAAGGTCTGCAACAGATAACCGGACAGAGCCAGACCACCGCCCAGGATGCCAGCTGCCGCCGCCCGGGGAAATCGGATGCCCATGACGATATCCGTATAGGTATCGTCGCCTCCATTTTTGCCCAGTATCCTTGGAATCTCCGAAAGCGGAATGTTCACGGTTCCGATGCAGATGCTAAGAATCAGAAAAACCAGCACCAACAGGGCCAGTATCAGAAATGCGGCCCAGTATCTTCCTTTGTTTCGGGCATTTCTGCCGCCTGTTGTGTTACCCATCGTTCTCGTTCCCTTCTATCACTGTGCGAATCCCCACAGCTACCGTGTTTCTGTTATCCGGCGCATACTTTCCGGATCCCTCTCTTTGCGTTCCGAAGCGTATCAGTTTAACTTGTAAAGATAAGTCAGATCCCCGTCGTCCCCCACCAGCATCCGGTGAATATCCGACGTGATTGTACCCAGCTCCATGGTGGATTGATACAGGTTCTTGGTCGTACAGTACACATGCCCCTCCTGCACCGCCTTGAATTTCTGAAGCAATGGGCTCTTGGCCAGAAGCTCGTCCACCGAGGAAAGCTGTCCCTCTATGGTGCTGTTGTAAATGATGTAATCCGCGTCCTTCGCTCCTGCATAAAACTCCTCCATCGTCATGGACAGGGTGGACATGGCGTCATCCTCATCTCCCAGCTCCCGGAAAATGTAAGTGCCGCCAGCCAGCTCAATCATTTTCGGCAGATAGTCGGCAGATTTCCGCACGTTGGCCTCGCCGTTGCTGGTGATATAGAAAAATGCAACCGTCTTACCTGTGGCCGCCTCGCCACTGATGGCCTCGAAGGCGTCCGCCTCTTTGGCAAAGGCCGCCTCGGCTTCCTCCTCATGGCCGGTCAGAAGGCCGTAGAGCTTCACCCACTCGGTCCGTCCCAGGGGATTCGGCTCATAACTGGAGTGATCCACCAGCACTGGAATTCCAAACTTTTCCAGCTGTTCCTGTACCTCCGGCGTGTGGGAAATCATGGTATTCTCGATGGCCAGACCACAGTTCTGGGCCAAAATCTGCTCATAATCCGGCGCGGAATATTTGCCCGCATAGAGAATGTCGCCGTTCTCCATGGCCGCCTTTGCCTCGTCGATATACCAGCCCTCCGTCTTGGTGCCGCTGAACCTGATGGTATCCAGGGCGTCCAGAGACACGAACATGTCCATAACTGCTGAAGCCACCAGATATATATTCTGAATGGGCTGCTGTAACACAGTGATATCCTTCGCCAGATCCGCCGGCGCTTCTTTTCCTTCCGGAACCACCAGGAAACGTCCGTCATCCGCGACGGTAATCAGCGCGTAGCCGCCCTCATAATTGTCGATAGTAAATTTCTGCGCGTATTCCAGCTTCGTGCTGTCCGTATAAGTCAGCTCGTCACTGATATCCGTGCTGTTCTCTGCCGTGCCGGAACCGCCTGCTCCACAGGCCGTAAGCCCCAGACACATAGCCAGGCACAGAAGAAGTGCCATCAGTTTCTTTTTCATGCTTTCGTATTCCTCTTTTTCCGCATTACAGTCGCTGCAATCGCTGCCGCTACTACGATAATCACGATACCTGCTGCTGCCGCCGTGGTGGAACCCGATCCACCCGTGCTGCCGCCGTTCTCTCCCTTGATAGAATTCGACGCAAAGGTCAGCGTATATTCTACCTCATGGGGCGTACTCATGGCCGTGGTATCACCAATCACATCGATCTCCTCGTCAAACACATCTACCGGAATCTCAAAGACAGAATGTTCCTCTGTACTCACCGGAAGATATTTCTCGCCGCCCACGATCATATAATCGTAATGATTGCTGCTCCAGGTAATCTGTGCGGTTGCCTGTCCGTCCTCTACGGACAACGCGGTGGGCGATTCAATGGTGGCCCGGCCACTGCCGCCCTCCATAGTCACTTCTACTGTGTAATTCCCGTCTGCTAGCTGTAATTCATCGATTGTCATAGCTTTACCCCTCGAATCTTATTTGAACAAGGGGGCTGCCGCAAAACGTTCTGCACATTCCACAACAGCCCCTGCATTTTACTTATTCGTAACAGTTCAATCCCCTGAACAGTTACATTTATTCTGCGTTTCGCGTATTAGTCCTGAAGAAGCTCCGGATTGGATACGCTGACCTTATGGTCGTACCATACGCCCTTGGTTCCGATCAGCGCCAGGTCGAATTCCTCGTCCAGTGCGGGAACCGGTACGTCGAAGGCATTGGCCTCCTCCGGCTCTGTACCATCGCCGAAATCTACAGTCTCTACGGTCGGCTGCAGAAGCTCTGCGCCATCCTTCTGGGCGTCCTCTGCCAGACCTTCATACAGATTCACAATGTTCTTGGAAGGCATAACCACATGAATGGTCATCTGTCCGTCTTTTACGGTCAGCGTTCCCTTTCCCTCGTAAAATTCATTTACATGGAACATACTGCTGTCTGTATTGAAATCTGCTGTGTAAACGCCGTCCTCCAGTGTCACAGCTGCAGCTTCTTCTGAATCAGCCTTTTCCGGCTCCGCCGTTTCTTCTGTCTTGGCAGTTTCCTCATCGGAGCTTTCCGCCTCTGTGGTAGTCTCTGCAGCCGGCGTCTCCGCCTTGCTGCCGCAGCCCATCAGCAGTGCGCAGCTTATAACTGCCATTCCCATTAACGCGATGATTTTCTTCTTCATTTCTTTTCTTGTCCTTTATCCTTACTTATTTCATAGCCTCTGCGGTATGAGCAACATAGAGATTCTGGATTGCCTCGATCTCGCCCAGACCTGCGATCTGGCAGTCTACGCTCTCGAACTTGCCGGATGCGTTGAACATGCTCTTCCAGGAATCGTCATCGTCGCCTGCCATGTCGTTGTTTGCATGGTCGCCTGCAACTACCATCAGCGGACGAAGTACAACCTTGGTGTAACCAGCCTCTGCAACTGCGTTAATCACATTCTCGCATGCAGTCTCTTCCGGCTTGCCCTCTACGGTTCCGATAAATACGTTCTCATATCCCAGATCCTTCATCTGCGCCTGCATCTGGCTGTAGGAAACCTTTGCGGTATGGGAGGTACCATGACCCATGAATACAAATGCCACGCCATCTTCCTTTGCTGCATCCAGAGTATCAAAACCAGCCGTCTTTACAGCCTCAGCAGTAATAGCCTCAGCAACAGCCTTCTTATCTGTATTTACAGCGGAAGCATCTGCGCCAACCTCGCCCAGAAGCGGCTCAGCTACCTTTACAGACTCAAATTTATCCTTGTATGCGTCTACAGCCTCCATCAGCTCGTCGTACTCAGCGCCGTGCATCAGATGGGTCGGCTGTACTACCAGGTTCTTTACGCCGTTGGCAACTGCGCGATCCAGAGCCTGATCCATGTTGTCAATTGCCTCGCCGTCGCGGGCCTGGATATGGTTGATGATGATCTGCGCGGTAAAGGCACGTCTTACGGACCAGTCCGGATTTGCCTCTGCCAGAGCGTCCTCGATACCCTTGATATCAGCTACACGGCTGTCATTGAAGGAAGTACCAAAACTTACTACCAGCAGCTCGTTCTCGCCGATCTCGTCCTGGTTTCTCGGATCATCCTTGGAAGCGTCTCCGGTGTCGCGTCCGAAGTAATCCGGATCAGCGTTCTCGCCCTCTACCAGCTCCTTCTGAGCGTCTGTCAGAGCGTCCCATGCTTCCTTGGCTGCCTTACAGTCAGCGTCTGTGGTCTCTGTTCTCTCCTGAACGTAAATCTTATCAATCAGGGCTGCTACGTTGTCAGCTGCCTCCTGATCTGCGTCCGCGTCGTCTGCAGTCTCCTCTGCAGCTTCTGTGGTCTCTTCCGTAGTGGTGGTGTCTGCAGCCGGTGTCTCAGCCTTGCTGCCGCAGCCTGCCAGCATGGATGCTGTCAGAGTGGTTACACATAACAGTGTTACAAGTTTCTTTTTCATTTTCTTTTCCTCCTGAAAAAATTTCTCAGTTAAATGAAATTCATAAGAGCAGAAGGAATCTGCTAAAAAATCCGACGTTCCTGTGGATCGTCGGATTTTCAGTCGTCAGCTTTACATCTGTTCGCCCTTCCACGCAAAACAGCGCTGTGCGGAACAGCTGTGTCTATACCCCATCTGGCACTATCAATCCTCGTGATCCGGAATCTTTCGACTCCATGCGCCGCAGTCTGGCAGGTCTCCTGGCTTACAGTACAAGCGCTGCTTATCGTCTTCCCGATGGTTCAGTGACGTATGATAAGCTGCTCCTGCATACAGTGACGAGATCGCGCAGGCCTCTCACCTGCTTCCCTATTCTCCGTTTTTTAACGGCACCAGCTGCTTCTTATTTGATTTCACATAACCTACACAAGCATTATAGCAGTCTTTCTGAAATAATCAACTGTTTTTCCGCTATTTTTTCTTTCTTTTTGCATTATTTCGCCCGTTTTTTCATAAATAACAGATAAGCGAGCAGCAATATGATTCCCACCGGCAGGGAAATCACCGCAGACTGGGTAAATCCGGCCACGATGTAGGTGATAAAGGAAATCATTGCCACACTCACCGCGTAGGGAAGCTGGGTGGACACATGGTTTACATGGTTACACTGGGCTCCCGCAGACGCCATAATGGTGGTATCGGAAATGGGGGAGCAGTGGTCGCCGCAGACAGCACCTGCCATGCAGGCAGAAATAGCCACAGTCATCAACGCCGGATGGGTGGTCTGGAACGCGTCTACTACAATCGGAATCAGGATACCAAAGGTTCCCCAGGAGGTTCCGGTGGCAAAGGCCAGGAAGCAGCCTACCAGGAAAATGATGGCCGGAAGCAGAGCTACCATACCCTGAGAGCTGCTCTTAATCATGTTCGCCACAAACTCCGCAGCACCCAGACTGTCTGTCATAGCCTTCAGAGTCCATGCAAAGGTCAGAATCATGATGGCCGGAACCATGGCCTTAAAGCCCTCCGGGATGCAGTTCATGCACTCCTTGAAGCCCAGAACTTTACGGCTTACATACAGCAGAATCGTGATTACCAGGGCGAAAGCACTTCCGATAGCCAGTCCGATAGACGCGTCGCTGTTGGAAAACGCTGTCACGAAATCTGCTCCATTGAAGAAGCCGCCGGTGTAAATCATACCGATGACACAGCAGATAATCAGGGAAAGAATCGGGATCAGCAGATCCTTTACGGTACCATTTCCCACATTGTCCAGGGCGTCCGCATTGCCATAGGGCCGATCCGGAGTGGTGAACAGATCGCCTTTCTTCGCATTGTCCTCATGAACCTTCATGGAACCGAAGTCGATATTCAGAATCGCAATCGTAATCATCATAATAATGGTCAGAATCGCATAAAAGTTATAGGGAATGGCGCTGACAAAGAGAGCCAGTCCGTCCTCTCCCTCCACGAAACCGGTCACAGCCGCCGCCCAGGATGAAATGGGGGCAATGATGCAGACCGGAGCCGCCGTGGCGTCGATGAGGTACGCCAGCTTGGCACGGGAAATATTGTGCTTGTCCGTCACGGGACGCATCACGCTTCCTACGGTCAGACAGTTAAAATAATCATCGATAAAAATCAGCACGCCCAGGGCTACGGTCGCCAGCTGCGCGCCGGTGCGGGTCTTAATATGCTCGCTGGCCCACCGTCCAAAGGCCGCCGAGCCTCCGGCCCGGTTCATCAGGGACACGATGGCTCCCAGGATCACCAGAAACACCAGAATTCCCACATTATAGCTGTCAGACAGAACGCCTACGATTCCGTCCTCAAAGATGTGAAGCACGGTTCCCTCGAAGCTGAAGCCCGAGTAGAACAGGCCTCCCACCAGGATACCCAGGAACAGTGAGGAATACACCTCCTTGGTAATCAGAGCCAGAACAATCGCTACTACAGGCGGCACCAGCGCCCAGAAGGTAGCATACATAACAGGTACATAATCCATTTTTAAAATCTCCTTCCCTCGAAAACAGTCGAAAAAAAGACCGTGAGCACATACTTCCCGACTGTACTCACGGTCTGAACTTCCCCTTCGACCTATGATAGCTCTCCACAGTCCTGTGACAGTCTGACGCATATTCTGCGGCAGCCCAGAAACCCATCCTTCGGAACGGATGAATCCCTTCGGCGGTCTTCCCTTTCCCGGCTGACTGGTTCCGACCTTATGTCAACCGATACTCCTGAAGTCCCGCGCCTCTATCTCTTATGTTATCTCTATTTGTCTACCATAGCACGAATGCGGCGTAAGGGCAAGCCCCACGCCGCATTTTCAGCATATTTTCTTTCTATTATTTTTTATTTATCTGTCGGATAATGATCCCTCACACCATCCAGTTTCTTGCTGCCGATACGCGCATGGAAATTCGGATCCTTCGGAATATCCGGGTTGATGCCCAGATCCTGCGGTGCCAGGCATGCTACCACCTGCATCGGGATAATGTATTCCCATGCAGAGAACAGCGGATCCTCCACAAAGTCGCAGAGCAGATACTTGTCGCTGTGATCCTCGATTCCGTCCGGGGAGCCAATCAGGTAATTGTGCGGCGTCCAGTCGCTTAAGATCTCAATCAGCTTGACTACACGGGGCTTATAATCTCCCTTAGAAGCCAGATAGAAGATATGGGCGCTGTCTGTAATGGAATTGTAGATACCATGGAAAAATTCCTCGATATCATATCCGGTTACGCCCTGACGGACCGTCTCCAGAACCTTCAGAGCGCCCTCCAGAACGTCTGCGTACATTCCGTCATAGCCTACCACGATAATTCTCTTGGCCGGAAGGAACTCATCCTTGATTCTGCCATACCACTCAGTCGCTGCTTTCGTTACATTGCCCAGATTATCAATGACCTTATACATTCTCTCAAAGTACGCATCTACGGTAGGCTGATCCGTGATGCCCTTAGCCAGAGCCAGCTCAGTCAGCATCATCATCAAAGTGACTGTTGTTCCCGCATAGCCCTTTGTCTTGGCTCCGCATTTTTCATTGCCTACTTCGATGCGGGTCTTTGTATCCGCATGCTCGAAAATCAACGCTGTCGGATTTTCCGATACAGCCGCCGTATACAGCCCCTGAGCGATGGCCGCATCCAGTCCCTCTACTGTGGACAGGCTCTGTCCGCCCTGGGACATGCCGATTACCAGTGTATTCTTGTTGAACACCTTTTCGCTGCGGGCAAACTGAGTCGGATACATGCAGAATACCTTACGGTTCAGCAGCTCCTCCAGATAGTTCTTAGCAGAGAGTCCCGCATGGTAACTGGTTCCGGATCCGAGTACATAGATCTGCTCAATGTTTTTATCTTTGAAATATTCCACAAATTCCTTTGTGATCTCTTTGCGGTTCTCGATAATGTTTTTCAGAACCACCGGAGTTTCACAAATATACTCATACATATGTGTCTTTTCCATTAGAAAATACCGATGACAGAGCCAATGATTCCTACGATAATCATACCCCAGAGAATCGTGGTTGTCTTAATTCCTTTCTGTAATAATTTGTAAGTTCCCAGTGTCAGGCAAAGCGGCAGGAAACCTGTGATGATGGCGTTGAAGATATCCTGAACTACGATTTCCGCGCCGGATATGGTAAAGACCAGAGGTGTGGACAGGGATACCATGGACGCTGCCATGGAGCCGACTACCACCAGACCCAGAATTTTCGCCGCCTCTGTCAGCGCCGCGATGACGCCGCCCTGTGTCAGACCTGCCAGAAAATTAACGCCGCTCTTATAACCCAGATGCAGTCCATGATAGCGAACCAGGAAATGCGGAATATTATAAATAAGAAGGAACAGGATAGCGCCCAGAATGCTTCCCTGTGCCGCCAGGCTGGCGCCGATACCTGCGCCGATGATACGGAAGGTTCCCCAGAAGAAGGAATCGCCGATACCTGCCAGCGGTCCCATCAGGGCCGCCTTTACTGCGTTGATGGATTCCTCGTCGCACTCCTCGCCTGAGTCCTTTGCCTTCTTGAATTTTTCTTCCATGGCGATAGCCGCGCCGGTGATGAAGGATACAATGGCCGGTGTAGTATTGAAAATAGCCAGATGTCTCTTTAATGCTTCGGACGCTTCCTCTTTATTCGGATACAGCTTCTTCAGCGCCGGAACCATCTGATAGGCGAAGCCCACCTTCTGCATTCTTTCGTAGCAGAAGCATGCCTGCAGCGGGAAAGAACGCCAGAAAGTTTTCTTAAAAATATCTTTTGTCATTACAGATTCTTCTGTTGCGGTTGTATTTGTCATATTCTCTGCCATTACAGCTCACCTCCCAAATCATCGGATGCCGCCGGAGCAGCTTCTTCTGTCTTCTTATTACCTGCATACTGGAAAATCACATAAGCGATGGTGGTGCCGATAACGGCTGCGCCTACGGTGTTAACGCCAAGCAGCGCGGTAATTGCCCAGCCCATAAAGAAAAATGCTACATTCTTCTTATTAAACAGCAACTGCATCAGAATAGCGATTCCCAGTGCCGGAAGCATACCGCTGGCTACGGAGAAGCCGTTGATCACACTCTGCGGAATCTTGTCCACAAATGCGCTGATAACGGTGGAACCAAGCAGTGCGCCGCAGAATACCAGCAGGAAGTACGCGATGAAGAACAGCGCTGCGCCTCCCCACAGAGCACGGTCAATTCCCTTGTAATCGCCATTTTCTGCCGCCTTGTCTGCCTGATGTACAAAGTAACCATTTGCTGTTCTGCAGAGAATACCTATCAGCTGACCCAGTGTCGCGATGGGAAGTGCCAGCGCTACGGCTGCGCTCACATCCAGTTTCGCGCTGATGGCAAATACTGTAGCGAGAATACTTCCAGATACCGTATCAGGCGGTGTGGCAGAACCGATTCCGACTACGCCCATCATAACCAGCTCCAGGGAAGCTCCAATAATAATACCTGTCTGAAGATCGCCTAAGATCAGACCTACCAGGGGTCCGAGCACCAACGGACGATCCAACATACACATTCCAAATACACGGCTGTCCCAAATACCGATACCGCCCAGAATACCGAGCAGTACTGCATGAATTATACTCATAACATTTTCTCCTTCATCTGAATCATGTTCTTCCGGTCTCTGCAAAAATGCTTCGACCTGTATCTTTTATTGTTCGGTTACTTTTCGAAATTCTTCCGGATGTCCGCAGTGCTGAGGCGCTTTGATGTGGGATCTGCCTGCATCACAGGCTTCGCGCCTTTTTCCTCTATACGGTTCATGGCCGCG
This sequence comes from uncultured Lachnospiraceae bacterium, assembly GCA_900553635.1. Next base: position 31,233 of record USDU01000001.1, read on the forward strand.
ATATCCTCCTCGTCCATGTAAGAATTCATATCAATTTTCTTCTTTCCTTCTCCACTGCGGAGTCCGCCAAGCAATACATCTTTGATAGCTCCGTTTGTCCGGTCACACAGGTACTCCGCATCCTTCATATCCTTGCAGATTACCATGATCGTGCGGGCTGCGTGCTTCGGATTGTTAATAACCGCCACGGCTCCGTCCAAGGATTTCATGGAAAGTGTCACCTCAGGCGGTGTGGCCAGCTTAAATGCCATCTGCATGGTCGCGTCTGTAATCAGCTTATCATTGGCTACCACAATGGTATCGACCTTATAATAGCTTGTCCATGCAACCGCTACCTGTCCATGAAGAAGTCTGTCATCCACTCGTAATACCTTAATCATGATTTCCCTCCATCTTACAATTCGCCGTCATCACTGATAACGATGGGATCTGCCTGCAGCTCATTAATCACTGTGATGGTTTCCTTTGCTTCCTCTACCGCCAGCCGGAGCTGTCTCAGATTTTCTTCCCGATCCTCTGTGAAATCCATCATAGCCACTGACACCAGCAATCCCAGGTTCAGACCGCTTATCAGATATAGTTCCGGTCGCTCTGCCAGCAATGCAATGGCCGCCTGTGTGGTGCTGCCACCCGGAAGATCTGTAAGCAAAACCGTAGGCGCGTCATTTTCAAATGAGGCAAGGGCATCATTCAGCATCTGTCTGGTCTGCGCTGCACTTTCCTCCAGCGTAATACTCAATGCCTTCAGATTCTGCACATCACCGAGAATAAATCTGCAGGACTGCGCAATTCCTTTGGAAAATTCTCCGTGTGTCAGTAAAACAATGTTCTTCATAAGCACCTCCTGTTAAATGTATATACATTTAATTATAAACTACTATACATTCTTCCGTTTGTCAATATCTTTTTATATACTTTTATAATTTTTTTAGAGATTCTTTATACTTTTCGTAATTTTGACCATAGTATTTTTTGATTTCTATTTTTATTCCGTGTTTTTTGTGGCTTGCCTTGACATTTTCCGGTGTTAAAGCTATCCTAAACATATACAAATTCATCTTAATCTATAGACATTGACAAGGAGATTACTATTGAAAAACACACCCCGGTATCTTGTAATCGCACAGGATATCATCAATCAGATTCAGGAAGGGAAGCTTCATCCGGGCGATCAACTGATGACCGAAGCCCAACTCTGTGAGAAGTACGATGTAAGCCGCATGACGGTCAATAAGGCTCTGACCGCCCTGGTTACCAAGGGCTTTATTCGCCGCGTCTCCGGAAAGGGTACCTTCATTCTGGATCAGCAGGTTACCAAATACATCGGAGCCATGTCTCCCGGAAGCTTCTCCCGGGATATGGAATCCATCCACACCAAACCCGGCGCCATTCTTGTGGACTACCGTGTCATACGTGCCTCTGAGGTTCCTACGGTGGCTCAGCAGCTGGAGCTTTTAGAAAACGATTTTCTCCATTATATTCACCGTATCCGAACCAGTGATGGCGTCCGGATCGCACTGAGCCACACCTATATTCCGTGCAAATACCTTCCGGCCATCGACGTATCTGCTCTGGAGGGTTCTCTGTACGAATATCTGGATAAGGCTTACCACGTGCATCCTCAGGCCCAGGATTACAGCTTTGCCGCCCTGCTGCCCACCAACCGGCAAAAGGAGCTGCTTCAGGTGGACTCCTGTGCTCTGTTAAAATCTTCCCATCGAAGTATTATCGAGACAGGTGCGCTCTTTGAATATACCGAGACCTATTACGCCGGGAATCGTTTTACTTACAAGTTTTCGCCACAGTAATAAAACTTCCCGGATTCGCGATATTGTTCCAATTTTTCTCAAAGCATTATTATGTAACATTTCTTCTCCTAAAAAAATAAAAGTTGATATTTCAACCATTAATTCATAGCAATTTGGTTGAAATGTCAACTATTATTTAAGTATCCACCACGCTATTACAGTCTTCCGGACACTTCCCCGCAGTAATTCCGCGCAAAGATTTCCTTTACCTCCGCCGGGTCCTCTGTCTGTCCCAGTGCCCACATCATTTTCGTCACAATGGCTTCCGTAGTCATATCGCGGCCCGGAATGACGCCGCAGTCCAGAAGCTTGCGGCCCACCTCATAGAGGGACAGATCGCTCTTCTCATAGAGACACTGGCTGCACACCGCAATGCTGACCCCATGATCCGTCAGCTTCTTCAGCTTGGGAAGGAGGTTCCGCCGTTCAAAATGGGTGCCGCCCGCGCCAAAGGCCTCGATGACAACGCCCCGGTATCCAAGCTCCAGCAGGCTGTCAAAAATCTCCGGCCTGGTTCCCGGAATCAGCTTCATCAGAAATACGTCCGTACAGAGTTTATTTTTCAGTTCAAAGGGAGCCGCCGCTTCTTCTCCCGCCCGGCTGTGTTCCAGGTGTACGCCGTCCGCATAGATTTTCCCGATATAGGGCGCGGAAATGCTTTCAAAGGCGTCAAAGCCCATGGTCCGCACCTTTACCGCGCGGCAGCCGCCCATAATCTTATCGTCAAAGGCCACCATCACCCCGCTCAGACCTGCGTCCACCGCCGCGAAGGCCGTCTGCAGGTTCCGCTTGGCGTCGGTAAACATCTGGTCGATGGGAATCTGCGCTCCGGTCAGCACCACCGGCTTCGTCAGGTTCTGCAGCATATAGCTGAGGGCGGAAGCCGTATACGCCATGGTATCTGTGCCGTGGGTGATGATGATACCGTCATAATCCGGCAGCGCCTCCGCCACCTGCTCTGCCATAAACTGCCATTCCTCCGGCTGAATATTGGAGCTGTCCAGATTCAGGATATCCCGGCTTTCGATCGCGAAGCCTTCCCGCAGCTCCGGCATCCAGTCCAGAATTCCGTCTCCGGACATTCCCGGGGTCAGCCCCTCCTCTGAATGGGTACAGGCAATGGTTCCGCCTGTCGCCAGCAATAATACCTTTTTCATTCTCTTTGTTCCTCCTTACCCCTGCCAGTGCGCTGCCGCCCGGTCATGAAAATACAGTCGGTATTCCACACCGCTCAGTTCTTTATCCACAAAGGCTCTCGCTTTTTCCACGTCCCGCTTCTTCAAAGCATCCACCAGCTCCAGATGGGCTTCCATAGCCCCCACCGCATCCGCGCTTTTCCAGTCCCGCACCAGCACCCGGCGCAGCTTGTTCAGGGTTCCCTCCAGGGTGGAAATCAGATAGGGATTCCGGGACAGATAGGCGACCGACATATGAAACTGCATATTCATGTCGCTGTACTGCCGGTAGGTGCCCTCCTTCATGGCCGCTATCTGCTTATGTACCTCCGCCTCCAGGTGTTCCAGCTCCTCTTTCCCCGCGTACTGGATCGCCAGCTCTGCAGAGGCCTTTTCCAGGATTCCCCGGAACTGAAACAGGCTCTGCAGCTCCGCCACTGAAAGCCCTCTGACCAGATAGCCCTTGTTGGGAATCTTGTCCAGGAATCCCTCCATACAGAGGTAATTCAGCGCCTCCCGGGACGGCGTCTTGCTGACGCCGAACTTTTCTGAAATCTCCGCCTCGGTAATCATATCATTTTCCTCATAAACCCAGTTGATGATATCCTCCCGCAAGGCTTCGAGGACCTTTTCTGTCATAGACTTCCGTTTCGCCATAATGAGCCTCCTGTATCTTAAGTCTGCCTGTTGTTTTTTTGGAATATCAGTGATATATCACTGATATTTGTATCGTACACCCGGGGATTTCCTGTGTCAATAGAAAGAGGACATTATCATACATTTTCTCTGATAATGTCCTCTTTCTGTTTGTATCCTGTTATCTTATTTTTCCGGAGAAATAATATATTTTCCTTTTGCGCGAAGCTCCGGTTTTCCTAAGATATCTGCCAGCCTGTCCAGACCGCATACCTCATACACCATACTGCTTACATCCAGCCGACCAGAATCTATTAGATCCAGCGCTCTTTTCTGTGTATAAGGATTAATATAAGAAGCCTTTAGTTCCAGTTCCTTCCGAAAGATTTCAAATGGCTTCACAGAAATCGTCTCATCTGGTTTAGTCAAACCGAACATCATAACAACTGCTTTATTTCCAGCAATATCGATGGCCTGTTCAATGGTAGACGGACGTCCCACACACTCAATAACTGTATTAATCCAGGTCATGCCCGCCTCCTTCAGGCGTGCTTTTACATCTTCATGAATCGGATCGATGCACACGTCAGCACCCAGCTTTTCCGCTACTTCACGTTTACTCTCCACTGGTTCCAGAAGCGCTATTTTCGCGGCTCCTGCCAGCCTTGCCAATTGAAGCTGTAACAGACCGATCATGCCTCCTCCGATGATGACTACCTGATGTCCCGGCTGAATCTCACACATATCCATGCCATGCAGACAGCAGGCTACCGGTTCCGTCATGGCTCCCTGCTCAAATGTTGTATGCTCTCCCAGCTTGTAGACCTGACGCTCATCTACCGCGCAATATTCTGCGAAACCGCCGTTTACAGTTGTTCCATAGCCAATCATATGCTCGCAGTAATGAGCTACTCCCTTTCTGCAGGGATCACATGCCCCGCAGTAGCAGTTCGGATCGATGCATACCCGGTCTCCCACCTGATAATGCTGCACTTCACTTCCTACTTCGGTTATCACGCCGGAAAATTCATGCCCCAGAATCGTCGGGGGCGTTACCTCTGCTGCTCCTTTGTCCCCTTCATAAATATGTACATCTGTTCCGCACACACCACAGGCCTTTACTTGAATCAATACATCTTTCGGTCCCACCTTTGGCATCTCATGATCTTCAATTCTCAAATCATGTTTTCCGTAAAATACTGCACTTCTCATTCTGGTTTTCTCCTTTTTATTTTCCGCAAAGCAGGGAAAGATCGATCTGCTCTGCCAATGTTTTCCCGCCTTCGATACCCGGATGCAGTTTATCCTCTGAGCCACCCTTGGGGTTCAACCTGCTCTCGTCTGCGGGATCCTTCGCCCAACTGTCAAAATCAAAAATTTCATCAAATACTGTCGACCGACGAAGCAAATCATTCACACAGTTACGTTTTTCTTCATGCCAGGGACGCCAGTGATCCTTACAGCCTTTGAACGGAAGCAGGGTCGCCGCATAAATATTTGTCTGATGATAGTGTGCCGTATCCGCGCAGCTTTCCAGGCCTGCCACTATCTCTTCCGCACTGACCGCCTCCTCCGGGGGAGCTTCCCCTATTGCCGGATGTAGGATATCATTGATACCCTCTAACAAAATCACTGCGTCCGGTACAAATCCATTTGCAAATACGTCCCGCTCAAAACGGACAATTCCACGCTCTCCGAACCAGCCTCCATGTCCGGAACCCACGGAAGCATCATGCAAAAGCCGGTTTCCACAAATCCCCATATTCAGTAACGTTACCCTGCCCTGATACGTCTCCAGCAATCGCTCTGCAAATGGAGCTGTCCACCGGGACATATGGGTAATGGAATCCCCAAAAGCTACTACTGTAAAGACAGATTCTTCCGTCCACACAGCGATTTGATCCAGACCCGTCACACATTGATGTAATGGTTCTTTTTCAAAAAAACTTCCGGTCAATCCACCTTCATTTTTCGAATACCATACACCCGTCATGGAATTTGCCAGAAAGGTACAGGCACTCTTCACCACATTCTTTCCGGACCATCGAAGCTTGATCTGTATCTTTTGCCCTGCTTCTGCCTTCTGGATCACTTCATCTGACCAGATCCTTTTTCCAGGTGCTACTGCTATCCGACGCTGTCCGTTCACAGTGACAGGACATTTTCCCCCATCTCTGACCACAAGCCATGCCTCTTCTATATGAAGTGTTTCTGTTCCGAAGGTATTCTGGAATCTTATCTTAAATGCTTCGCATGGCGGAAACGCACAGATCTCCACATACTCTGTCTCATTTTCCACATAAAGCGGGAATGCCCCGAAATCCAGACTTCGGTATCCCCAGATACTGTACCAGTTTTTCAATCCTTAATCACTGCTCCCTGTCTAGTCAACGTCTCTCTCAGCTTCTCCGTCGGTACATCCCCGGCTTCACAGCCTTCTCCCAGCGCCAACGCTGCCGCAGTTCCCGCTGCCTGTCCTGTAGCAATGCAGCAGGGAATCACCCGGTAACTGGCTGCCGCGCCAGAGGTTCCGCTGATGCATCTTCCGGCTACTAGCAGGTTCTCTATCTTTTCCGGAACCAGGCAGCGGAATGGAATCGTATAGTAATCATTCACCTGGTGGAAAGTTGCTCCGCCGCCCTCTGAATTATGAATATCTATAGCATAAGCAAAGGTACAGATGGCATCCTCAAAATGCTTTCTATCCAGGATATCCTCTGTAGTCAGCTTATACCGTCCCTTGATATGTCTTGTTTCCCGTACACCCAGACGAGAGGCCATCTCAATTAGCTCAATATTCTCACACCCTGGAACATACTTCTGCAGAAAATGAAGTACTTCAAATACCTGACGGCGGCCTTCCATGACAGCCTTGCTGATTTCCTCTGTCCTGGTTGCGTCTACGTAAGCCATACGGGTAGTATTGATTTTCCAGCGGCCTTTAATGGGTTCCTCATAATTTCCCACCTCGTGGCGGTCGATATCCCAGTCGCCGTTGGCGCGTGCTTCTTTAATATACCAGGACCAGCAGTTTTCGCCCGGAATTCCCAGCTCGCCCTTCGCTTTTTTCTCCTCCAAAGCGCCCACAAACTTCTCCCGATCGATATTGCCTACTTCAAAGAACAGGGTAACCGGCTGCATTACTCCATCCTTCTCATCGCCCTTTATGAAATCACCGCCTGCAAAGTAAACCACGTCTGCATCTCCGGTACAGTCGATATAGGTCTTTGCGCAAAATACTGCCATTCCCTCTTTCATGGCTGCCACTACGCCTGTAATCTTCCCTCCATCAGTCAGCACATCACATACCTGTACATCATACAGGATTTCTGCACCGGCCTCACGTACCATTTCCTCCATTACTACTTCCAATATTTCTGAAGAAAATGGCGTCACATGACAATGACTTTTTATATAGTACGAACTGTAGGTGCTCATACCTTCTACTCTGGAAGGATGAATAGCGCCTCCGCGCTCCTCTGTACGGGTACAGAGTTCATCAAAAATTCCTTTCACAATCTGCTCTGTCGGCTCGTCGTTATAGCAGGTCATAAATGGACCCACCAGACCTCCGGTCGCCATTCCGCCCAGCATCTGCTCCCGCTCAATTAACAAAGTTTTCGCTCCGTTCCGTGCAGCAGCCACCGCTGCTCCAAACCCGGCAGAACCGCCTCCGATCACCAGCACATCTGTCTCTATAATTCTGTCAATCTGCTTCGTATACTGCATGATTTTCCTCCTTCTCTTTCAACCCCTTTTCCCAACATACCCATGCAAATGCATTCGCTCCTATCTCGCTCAGTGCCGGAACCCCCGTTTTCCCAACGCAGATTGGCCCAATTTTCAGAATAGGGACCTGATATCTTGCCGATAGCATACCAATCTGATTCTGCTCCAGATAATGAAAATACTCATGATAAAGAATCAGGTTCAGCCCATTCTCATAAGACATTTCATTGTGCTCACTCCAGAGTTTCACTGATTTCTTATATATGGTCAGCTGATTTTTCCCGGACAAATATTCACAGAAATACCGGTATTTTCCCAGCACATTATCGACATCTTCACAAGTAATTTTTACCTGATCCTTTTTCAGAATGTCCAGCATAGCAGGAAGCTCATTCTCCCGGTACTGCTCCAGGAACTGCTCTGCCTGAGCTTTCCCAACTGCCCAGGCCATTTCAAAAACATCTCTTATCTTATCTTTTGGTATCTTATGAATCATATAATCTGTCAGCAAAATCTGCATACTGCTCTCTTTATCAGGAAAAGGATATTGCTTCATATAGTTCTCCTTTAGTCTGTTCGTGCTGAGGTCAGAATCATCAGCTGATCATCCTCCCGGACTGCTGCAAGTTCTACCTCTGCCAGAGACTTCATCTGTGCTTCGTCCAAAAGTCCGGACAGATCCAGGATTCGCTTTCCAAATATCAGATAGGTATTGGGCAACGTTTTGCCTCCGTCATTGTACTCCGTCATATTGTCTACTGCCCGAAGCAATGCGTTCTCCCAGTTTTTTCCATCTGTCATGTACACTTTTCCATTCTTTTTCTGAAGACGAATAACACCTTCTTCATCCGCAATCGCTGTAGGCTTGCTCACTGATTTAATCAGGCCAAAGAGTTTTTTACTCTCCATCTTATATTGCATTGCATACATCATTCCGTTGCCTGCCGCCGTATAGACATTCTTTATGTCTGTATTCAAGTGCTCTGCTACTTTTTTGCGAATCTCCTCCTCTGTCAGTTTTCGATTAGTCAGATCCTTGGAACGAAGCTCTGTCGTACCGATAGCAATAGCTCTTACCATGTTTTTCGTCGCATCAACCTCCACCGATACCTCTACGGTCTCCGGTGACGCACCGGAATGAATGGCTCGTTCTTCCGCCTCACGCCGCACAGCCAGAATGTCCTCCTGAGTTGGATTGGCAATGGTACGCTCTACCGTATCGCGAATCATAGCCAGCGCTACACCGATGGTCGAGATAACCGACGCATTTTTCGCATTCCGGTGTTTCATGGACAGGGTTTCTGCCAAATGAGGTACCACCGCAGCCGCTCCTCCGCCTCCGCCTACCAGCACAATGGTTCTCGGATCCATATTGTAATCTTCAATCAGTGCTTTTACAACCTTTCCATTCTTCACGGCAGACAACCGAAGCGCTTCCTTCGCCGCTTCCTCCACAGACATTCCCATGTTGTCAGCCAGCGGCTTCCATACCTTTCTCGCTGCCTCCACGTTTCCTTTTGCATAATCCTCGTCCTTTACATAACCGGCGAGATTGGCCGCGCCTGCCAGAGACAGGGCAAATTTTTTTCCGTTAGAGCACTGCACATACGCGTAATACG
>USDU01000002.1 GCA_900553635.1 uncultured Lachnospiraceae bacterium
CCATGCTTATAGCACTTGGATCGCGACAGGAGTCTATAGCTTTGATAGTGACAAAGTAAAGGCTGGTGATGTAGTGAAGGCAGCGCTGGATGAAGCAGGCCTTACCTATGAAGGATTGGAAAATAATTACATCAGCATGATTAAAGCGCCGGATGTATGTGGCGGCTATGAACTGCGGGAGAAGGATAACGGCGCAAATTCCGGCTGGATGTATACCGTAAATGGTGTCCATGTCGACAGAGGAATGAACAGCTGGTATGTAAGTACCGGGGACGAGATTATACTCCACTATATAGATGACTACAAGATCGAGCAGGCTGATATGACAGACGGTTCAGAGGGATATGTGCCGGAGGGAAATGCTTCGACCTGGAACAAGTGGCTGGAAGCACCGGACGAGACTCCGGGAGCCAAAGAAAGAGCTGCTGTGGTAACAGGTAAGATTAATCAGATTGGTAAGACGATCGAACTGACAGAAGTGTGTGAAACAAAGATTGCTGCAGCTCGCGAGGCTTATGATGAGCTGAATCGGGAAGAAAAGAGTTATGTGGAGAATTATCCGACTTTGAAGAAAGCAGAGGAACTTCTGGCAGATCTGAAGAAAGTAGCGGCAGATCAGGCTGCGGCTCAGCCGGTTATTGAACTGATTGAGCAGCTTCCGGAGAATGCAGATGATCTAACCTTGGAGGAGCATCAGCAACTGGTAATTGAGGCAAGAACGGCGTACGGAAAACTTACACGGGATCAGAAGAAATACGTTCCGGATGAGTTAAAGGGCAGACTGGAAACTGCAGAGGAGCGCATAGCTGAACTGCTGGAAGAGGCAGCGCCGGAACTGCTGATTAAAGAAATTGAGGCACTTCCGTCCAAGGACGAAGTAGAGCTGACAGATGAAATCAAAGCTGCGATTGAAAGCGCAAACGCTCATTACGATGCTTTGAGTCCGGAACAGAAGGAATATCTGAAAAAGAATGCTCCGGACAGTCTGGCTAAGCTGGATGAGGTCAACAATGCGCTGAATAACCTGATAAAGAAGGCGGAGGAAGAGGCAGAAGCCAACAAGGTAGCGGCTATGCTGGATGCACTTCCGGCTGCGGAAGATGTCATGTTTGCAGACAAGTCAGAGATTGGAGCTGCAAGAGCGGCTTATGATGCGCTTGAGAAACTGCAGGAACTTGTAGACCCTGGTCTTGTAAAGAAGCTGACAGATGCAGAAGGCAGATTGGAGGAACTGCAGGCCGGAGTAGATACGGTTGCAGGAATGGTTGACGCACTTCCGGATGTGGATGAGCTGACGATCGCAGACGCAGATCAGGTCAAAGAAGCAAGAAATGCGTACGATGCGTTGAATAAGGATCAGAAACGACTTCTGACAGAAAATGGTGTCCTGAGCGATCTGTTGGTAGCAGAGAATCAGATGAGTTGGCTTCAGAAGGATGCGGATGCAATCAAGAAGGTAACGGATCGTATTAACAGTCTTCCGGCAGTAAAAGATTTGAAACTGGCGGATAAGTCTGCTGTACAGGCGGCAAGAAATGCATATGAGAATTTGAGTAAAGAGCAGAAAGAACGTGTATCTGTGGATACCTTGAATGCTCTGATAGCATGTGAGAAGGAGATTGATAGACTGGAGGCACTGGCACCCAATCCGGATCCGACTCCGAAGCCGACTCCGACGCCTGATCCGGAACCAAGCGACAAGACTGTGACACTGACCTATCAGAATTACCCGATTTCTGTAACAGGTAAGCTGTCCGGATACGAACTGCGTCTGGTGGGCCTGAAGGCAACGGATGATTGTGTAAAGCGGATGCAGAACAAGATCAGTACCAGAGAAGCGCTGATTCGTCTTTATGACGTAAAACTGTATCTGAATGGTACGGAAGTAGACTGGGATAAAGAGGTTACAATCAATTTCCAGGTGGGCGATAAGTATAACGGCAAGAAGCTGACGGTACTCCATGATGTGGATGGAAGCATCGAGAAGCTAAAAGGAACCGTAAGCGACGGAATCCTGAGTGTAACTGCAGATTCCTTAAGCCCCTTCGGTGTAGTTGTTACCGCATCTACCGTGACTGGAAGCGGCGTAACGAACATTGATTCCACAACTACGAACACTACTACGACGGTAACCAACGGTAACCTGAGCGGAACAACGAATAATACATCTGCAGAAGGTGTGACTGGCAATGTGACAAGCGCACAGACAGGAGACAATACCGATATTCTTCTGCCGGTAGCGGGACTGATTACAGCATCTGGCGTACTTGCAGGCGTGGTTCTCTATTATAAGAAAAAGAGAAAGAACACAGGAGTACAGACGGAGGAAGAGAAGTAAATGAAAAATAGAATCGTAAGTCTTTTTCTGGCTGCGACTATGGTTCTCGGTCTTTGCCCGGTATCCATCCGGGCAGAGGCTGCCTCTGCCGATACGGTACAGGTACAGGAAGCGCCTGAAACAGAGTCGAAGCAGAGCAGCCCGGTGGATGAGGAGCCTGTGATTACAGGTACCGGTTCCGAAGAAGAGCTGCCACCGGAGGAGCCTGTGATTATCGGTGCCGGCGAAGAGCAGGGCGCGGAAAGTGAAGATGTAAAGCAGGAAGAGACAAAACAAGAGGAGACAAAGCAAGAGAAGTCTCAGGAATCCGAGGATTTCTGGGATGAAGACGAAGAACTGATGCTGTACGGATTTTTGGATCCGGATACGGAGGAAGAGGGAAAGCAGCTTTCCATAGGCTCCTATGACCTGAATACAGTGATTTCTCAGACTGTGAGCTGGAAGAAAGGAAATAATTCTAGCATTCTGGATAATGAAGTCTTCTTGAACAGTGTCAGTAGCACCAGCACGGATTGGACAGTACTGTTTCTGGGCCGTCTGGGTTTGGGCAGCGAGGAGGAGTATCAAGCAGTCCGGAACCGGGCCAATACCTATGTGATGGACAAGTACGCAAAGAATCCCGACAAAGGATTGAGTACTAATACCCCGACAGAGTGGCATCGTCTGACGATGGCTGTGCTGGCGGCAGGCGGAGACCCCACCAATGTGGGCGGCCATGATCTGATAGCGGATGGCACCTATAACTGCCTGGCAGGTGCACCCTGGGATCAGGGTATGAACGGCGCGGCCTGGGCATTGCTGGCCTTGGATTCCAGGGGCTATGAAGTGCCGAAAAATGCGAAATATACGAGAGAAAATTTAATAAAGCATATTTTGGATGCGAAGCTTTCCGGAGGCGGCTGGTCACAGGATGGGAAGAGCCAAAATCTTGATCTCGATACAAGTGCCATGATAGTTTATGCGCTGGCACCCTACTATGCGGCAAATGCGGATGTGCGGAAAGCAGTTGATGACTGCCTGAATGTATTTAAAGAGAAAATATCAGAAGAGGGCGATTATATATATGGAAAAAGCTATACTTGCGAATCTACGGCACAGGTAATCATAGCATTTGCGGCAATGGGAATCGATCCATCGGGAATTACGAATGCAAAATCCGGAAAGAGTCTGTTTGATGGATTGATGAAATATTATCTGAAGGATACAGGAGGTTTTCTGCATGCTTTTGATGAGGATCCGAAACAGAATATCGATCCGAATCCCATGGCGACCGATCAGGCAATGGAAGCCATCGCAGCATACCTTTACTACAAAGAAGGCCTGGCTCTGTTCGATTTCCGCGCCAAAGCCAACACTACCCAGTACGTGGCTCAGGCCGACAACGGCAGTGTCTTCACCGCCGAGGCCGGAGCCACCACATACCTGTATGTGGGACCAGGGGTAACGAAGCTTAACTTCACGAACCTGCCCGTAGGCAACTATGACGCAGCGGAGGTAACCGTAGGGGAGCAGAGCTGGAAGACCGGTATTCGGGGCGCGGATGGCTATACGCCGGTGGACGGCGAAATTCCGGTGGCAGACGGAACCGTACTCAATATTGCGGTGACAAAGCAGGATGGCAGCACCGAGAACTGGACGCTGACCGTACATACCAGCGCGGATGCGGAGACGAAAGCGGTCATGGATCGGATCGACGCATTGCCGGATGTGGGCGTGCTGACCCTGGATGATAAGGATACGGTGCGTTCTGTAAGAGAAGCTTATGAGAAGCTGAAAGACGCGGAAAAAGCACAGGTTACCAATGTGGACAAGCTGGCAGAGCTGGAGGCTCGCCTGAAGGAACTGGAAGCAGCGGCGGAGAAAGAGCTGGCGGCGAAGCGTGCGGCCCTGGAAAAGAATGTGAACGCCATTGCTACTCCGGTGAAGATCGGGGACAAGAGTCTGGTGAACCAGTACCTGCTGGAGCTGAACGCACTGGGAGACTGGGATGGCAAGGCAGCGATGGAGAAGAAATTAAACGGATATTTGACAGATATCGCGGCCCGGCAGAAGCTGGTGGATGATCTGGACAAGGATATCTGGAATCAGGTAGATCCCCTGCGTGTCAGCCAGTCCAAGGCAGGCACTGTGAAGAAGCTGATGAGCCGCTACGCGGCGCTACGGCTGGATGAGCAGAAGCTTCTGGCGAACGTTCAGAGCCTGCAGGACGCAGCAGTCATCATCGACTCCCTGGAGGATGGTATCGTACCGAAGAAGGTATTTGAGAACCTGATGTCCACGAAGGAGACCTTTGTGTACTATGGCCTGACGCCGGACGGGGATGCTTATACATTGACCTGGGACGGTAAGACCGTGACCTCCGCGAAGGATGTGCAGGCAGGTGTGAAGATGACCACCGGAAGCGGCACAGCCAGCGGAACGGCGGCGCAGATTGAGTTTTACCAGAGTGGCAGCATGAACGGTTCGGTGACTCTGAGCGCTGAAACCAGTGTTAAGAGCGGAAGCTGGAAGACCTACTGGATGAACCCGGATAAACTGAAGATTCAGAGTGCGAAGACGGCGACCGTTTCATCCGGAAAGCTGAATATGATGGTAACCATTGGAGGCCGGTACTGGCTGTCTACGAAGGATCTGCGGCTGGAGGGAACGACGGCCAGCGGACGGACGACAGAAATCAGCTCCATTCTCTCAACGCAGGGTGTAAAGAGTCTGATTAACAATGGAAAGACCACGATTAGTTCCATTCAGAGTACAGGCAGTAAGGGCGGCAGTACCACACTGGGAACCCGGAAGGCTTTGGAGAATGGCATGGTGTCCTCTTCCGAGCTGAAAGGGATCCAGGGAAAGAACGTAAATCTGAAGGCCAATGGAGATATCTCCGATACGGTTTCCTATACCTTTACTATCAACGGTGAGGACGTGAAGGTGACCAAGGACTGGAAGTATCATATTCAGACCGACTGCAAGTATGAGGACGATATCAAGGAACTGGCAGTGAAGCCGCTCATCCTCTGCATGGAGGGAACCGGTACATTCCCGGGCAAGATGCTCCTGACTCTGCATACAGAGCTGGAAGATGATGAATTACTGTTATTTAAATTTGATCCGATTAACCGCAAAGCGGAGTATGTCAAGAAGGTTAGTGTGGAAGACGGAGTAATGGAGTTTACGCTTCAGGAAAGCGGCCACTATTTCCTTGCAAAGCGGGCCCTGGCAGGTTCCTTAAATGACAGTACCGACGCAGAGCAGGCTGTGATCAAAAATGAGTCTGACGCAGCCGGGGATACGCCCTGGGATGAATCCCAGGAGGCAGTCGTGCTTGGCAATGGACAGGAAGCCCAGAGAAAGACCGAGACTATCCGTTGGGTGCTGATCGGGCTGATTGCTCTGATGTGTGGCGCTACGGTGGTATGGATTCTTCACAATAAGCGTCTGGAGGCGAGGGAAGCTGCTGACGAGGCGGCGGATAATGCTTCCGAGACGGACGACAGGAAGGATGGAGAGGAATGAGACAGAAGACGAAACGCTTAGGACTCTGTCTCCTGCTGGTTCTGACCCTGCTTTTAGGCGGGTGTCAGACCAGCGCAGTGAAACAGGAACAGGCTTCGACGGAGACGGCTGCGGCTGATACGGCGGAGCAGAAGCAGGAGACCACGGAAAGAGAGGACACGAAGGAGCCGGAGTATATCGACGGGGACTATGTGGACGAGCATTACGGGGATCAGGAAGAGGAGGATCTGAGCAAATATAAGACCGGCTCTTCCACAAAGACAGCCACAGGCAGCACGGGTACAAGCGGAACTACCGGAAGTAATGGAAACACGACAGGAACAGGCTCGTCCGGTGAGGCAGCCAGCGCGGATAACTACTATACAGACCCGATTCCGGAAGGAAAGCCGATCCCGGTAGAACCCCAGGATCAGGTAGTAGACAGCGGCAAGCAGCTCACATGTACCCTGTACGTGGAATGCTCCACCATCCTGAATAACATGGATGACCTGACAGAGGGCAAAGCAGACTGGGTTCCTTCCGACGGCGTGATTTACGGCCCGAAGACGGTGACCTTCTCGGCAGGGGAATCGGTCTATGACATTCTGCAGAGAGAGATGCGGAACAACCGTATCCATATGGAATCTCAGTTTACCGCCATGTATAACAGTGCCTATGTGCAGGGTATCAACAACCTGTATGAGAAGGACTGCGGCGAGTTATCCGGCTGGATGTACTGCGTGAATGGCTGGTATCCGAACTACGGATGCAGCCGCTATCAGGTACAGTCCGGCGATGTGATTGAATGGCATTACACCTGCGATCTGGGAAATGATCTGGGCGCGGGTATGTCTTAAAAAGTACAGAAATAAGCTTTTAGGCGTCCCATTTTCCGGGACGCCTAAAGCTGTCTATAACAGGAGACGAAAATGGACGCTTTTTCCGGATATCATCCGTTAATTAACTTTACTTATTTTACCATCGTCATCGGGCTTTCCATGTTTTATATGCACCCGGTATTCCTTGCGCTGTCGCTGGCCGGGTCCGTGAGCTATTCCATCTACCTGAAGGGGCGGAAGACGGTGAAGGTATTTCTGATTGGAATGCTGCCGGTGTGTCTTCTGACGATGGTGATGAATCCGCTGTTCAGCCATGCGGGGGCGACGATGCTCTTTTACATGCGAAACGGGAATCCGGTGACGTTGGAATCCATCATGTACGGGCTGGCTTCAGGGCTTATGCTGGCCGGGGTGATCTCCTGGTTTTCGGTGTTCCATGAGGTGATGACCTCGGACAAATTCATGTATCTTTTCGGAAAGGTGGTTCCAGCCTTTTCGCTGCTGCTGTCCATGACCCTGCGGTTTGTACCGCGGTTTACAGCCCAGATTAAAAGGGTAGCGGAATCCCAGCAGTGTATCGGCAGAAATGTCAACAATGGGAAAATCTATGAGCGGGCGGCCCACGGTCTGAAGATTCTTTCGATTACGACCACGTGGGCGTTGGAAAACAGTGTGGAGACGGCGGACTCCATGAAGTCCCGGGCTTACGGCCTGCGGGGAAGGACGAATTTCAGTATCTATCGGTTTGACCGAAGGGACGGCGCATTGCTGGCCTTTCTTCTGGGAACGACGGGCGTGCTTCTTACGTGTATGCATCTGCGGAAGCTGAAAATCCTGTATTTCCCGGTTTTTATTATGAATGAGACAACAACGGGAGCAGTCATCCTGTATATCCTGTACGGGATCCTCTGTATGCTGCCCCTGATTTTAAATATTTTGGAGGATATCAAATGGCGCTCTTTGAGATCAGAAATCTGACGTTTACTTATCCGGGCCAGCAGGCTCCTGCCCTCAGGGATCTGAGCTTTTCGCTGGAACAGGGAGAGTTTCTGGTGGTCTGCGGGAAATCGGGCTGCGGAAAGTCTACCTTACTCCGGCATTTTAAAACGGCCATGTCGCCCTACGGGGAGCGGAAAGGGCAGATTTTACTGGAAGGCCGGGAGCTGGATACGGTCTCGGTGCGGGAACAGGGGGCGCGCATCGGCTATGTGCTCCAGAGTCCCGATAATCAGCTTGTGACGGATAAGGTCTGGCATGAGCTGGCTTTCGGCCTGGAAAATCTGGGCTATGAGACCGGAACCATCCGACTTCGGGTGGCGGAGATGGCCAG
This sequence comes from uncultured Lachnospiraceae bacterium, assembly GCA_900553635.1. The sequence continues at coordinate 7,997 of USDU01000002.1, forward strand.
CTTTTTCGGGATTCAGACCTGGTTTGAGAAGAAGGTGGAGGAGCTGTCAGGCGGCCAGAAGCAGCTTCTGAACCTGGCCGCGGTGATGGCCATGCAGCCGGATCTGCTGGTGCTGGACGAGCCTACCTCCCAGCTGGACCCGTTGGCGGCGGGGGATTTTCTGGCGACTTTACGGAAGATTAACGCGGAGCTTGGCACGACGATTCTCCTCATCGAGCATCGGCTGGAGGAGGTGCTGGCCTACGCGGATCGGGTGATGGTCATGGAGAATGGCCGGATACTGGAGCTGGAAGAGCCCGCGAAGCTGCCCGCTCGGATTCAGGATAACGATATGTTCCAGGCCATGCCGGTGCCCATGCGGATCTTTGAGGCGCTTTCCGGGGAGGGTTTTAGCCCTGTGACGGTCCGGGAGGGCCGGGAGTGGCTGGAAGGATGGATGAAGAAGCGGGAGGCTGCTGGGAGCGTCGGTGAGGAAACCCGGCAGGACGGCAGATACCGGGAGAAGACAGCAGGACAGACCGGGAAGTCTAAACAGGCCGGGAAAGCCGCTTCGGAGGTGGTCATTGAGGCCCGGAACGTGTGGTTCCGGTATGAGAAGGAGCTGCCGGACGTGGTGCGGGATCTGAACCTGACCGTCCGGAAAGGGGAGCTATACTGCCTGCTGGGTGGAAACGGAACCGGCAAGAGTACCACCTTAAGCCTTCTTGGACGGATCCGGAAGCCCTACCGGGGCAAGCTGTACCTGAAGGGAAAGGAGCTTGGAAAGTACCGGGAAAGTGAACTATATGGCGCGGTGCTGGGAATCTTGCCCCAGAATCCCCAGTGCCTGTTTGTGAAGGATACAGTGGAAAAGGATCTGCGGGAAATGAGTAAGGACGAGGAGCGGCTGCGGGATGTGATTGCGAAGACGGAGATCGGCCATTTGTTGAACAGCCACCCTTATGATTTGTCCGGCGGGGAACAGCAGCGGGCGGCGCTGGCTAAGGTATTGCTTTTAAATCCGGAGATCATTTTGTTGGACGAGCCTACCAAGGGACTGGATGGCTTCTATAAGCAGAAGCTGGCGGAGATCCTGAAGGGATTGACGGCGGAGGGCAGGACGATTCTGATGGTATCCCACGATATCGAGTTCTGTGCGGAATACGGGGATACCTGCGCGCTGTTTTTCCACGGGGGCGTAGTGACTAGCGCTCCGGCAGGACAGTTTTTTGCAGGCAACAGCTTTTATACGACAGCGGCCAACCGGATGGCTCGCAAGTGGTATCCGGACGCAGTGACGGCAAAGGATGTGATAGAACGATGCAGAGAAAGCTAGAACGGTTGGAAGCGGCCGATCAGGGACAGGCCCGGGGCATGGACACCCAGGCCAGAATACCGGCGATGGCGATGGCGGCGGAACTGATTTCCATGGTCTGCTTCCGCTGGGTGTCGGTGCCGGAGCTGAAGTACAGCCTTTATGCCGGGGCAGGGAAGCTGTGGAAGCTGGAGGAGACGGCGGCAGGAATCGCATGGGCCTATGACGTGCCGGAGAGCATGACACGGGCTGCGGATCAGGCGGCGGGCTTCCTCAGGCTTGGTATGGTAGTAAGCATCGTGCTGGGACTTCTGTTTATCGTTCTGTCGTTTCGGGTGAAGCTTCGGGCGGCGGGTCTGGGCAGGGTGGCATTTCTATGGAACGCCGGGATGACCGGAGCTGTGCTGTGGTGGGCTACGGACACGAACAGCGCTCTGAATCTTCTGGAAGGCAGGGAGAATAATTTTCTGAATCTGAGCCTCTATAGCCATGTGCAGCTGACTGCGGCAGCCTATCTGCAGATTCTGATAGCGCTGCTTCTGCTTCCATTTTTAAAGAGGCTTCTGGATACCCGGAAGGAGTATGCGGCGGAGTTTTATCAGACACGGACGGAGACAGAGGATAAGGGAATCGGAAAGCGGACAGTGCTGGCCTTTGTGCTGATTCTGACGGCTATCCCGGCGGTGATTTTGTTCGGGATCTTTTTCCTGAATGATCGAAGCTATTATTTCATTTCCCTGTGCCTGATTATCCTGTCCATGCTGCCCTTCTTTCTGGTTTTCGAGAACCGGCGGCCACAGGCCCGGGAAGTGGTGGTGATCGCGGTAATGGCGGCTCTGGCTGTGGCGGGGCGCGCGGCGTTCTTTATGCTGCCCCAGTTCAAGCCGGTGGCGGCCATCGTGATTATCGCAGGCGTGGGACTGGGCGCGGAGGCTGGATTCCTGACCGGAGCGCTGGCGGGCTTTGTGTCGAACTTTTTCTTCGGGCAGGGGCCGTGGACGCCCTGGCAAATGTTCGCTTTTGGAATCGTGGGATTCCTGGGCGGCCTGATTTTCCGGAGAAAACGGGGCAGATGGAAGCATTTCCGCCTGTGGCTCTGTATCTACGGGGGTCTGTCAGTGCTGATGATCTACGGATTTCTGCTGGATACAGCGTCCGTGTTCATGGGAATGGGCAGTATCAATAAGGCGGCGTTTCTGGCTATGTACGCAAGCGGCCTTCCTATGAATGTGATACATGGAGCAGCCACAGTGTTTTTTCTGGCTGTACTGGGTGAGCCCATGCTTTGCAAGCTTGAGCGTATCCGAAAAAAATATGGGATACTGGAGCCTTAGAGCGACCGTATTCTGGAGGGAGTCACTGATTGATGAGTGATTATGGAACTACAAAACAGGAACAGCAGTCGGTCTGGAAGGTACTGACCCGGAAAAGCGCGGCCAGCTACATGAAAGAGGAAACGGTGAAGGTTCCGGTACATTATAGAAAGATTGGCGTGGAGGCCTTTAAAAGCAATATCAAGATGGAAACACTGATGCTTCCAAACGGGATGCTGGAAATCGGTGCGGATGCTTTCCGCCATAGCAAGCTGTTGAGGGAAGCGGCGCTGCCACACAGTATCTGGCGGATTGGAAGCGGATGCTTTGCAGAATGTCCGGCTCTTAGGGTGGCGTATATCCCAAACAGTCTGGAGTGTATCTCGGAGGATTTATTTAAGGAAGATCGGCGGCTCCAGAAGGTATTATTTACAAAAGATAACCGGACGGAGCGGATCAAAAAGAATGCCTTTTACGAATGTATTTCATTGGAGCGGATTCTGCTGCCGCCCAAGCTTACCTATATCGACGACCGGGCGTTCTACCGCTGTAAGGCACTGAAGAAGGTGCGGTTCCAGGAAGGCCTGAAGCGTATCGGGAAGGACGCTTTCTATTTCTGTGGTATCGAGGAACTGGAACTTCCGGAATCCCTGGAGGTATTGGAAGAACGGGCGTTTTTCAAGTGTATGTACCTGACAGAAGTGCGCCTGCCAACCCATATCCGGCGTATCGAGAAATGGGTATTTCACGGCTGCAGCCGCCTTCAGGTGTTGGAGATCCGGCATGACCCGGAATATATCGGGGAGTGGATCATCAATAAGGCAGCGCGGATACGGTGCTATAAAGGATCGAAGGTGGACGCTTACTGTCAGGAGAGCGGGTTTACGGTGGAATACATAGAATAATGGGGATGAAAGCATGGAAAATAAAAATGTTGAGAATAAAAGAATTACTCGGAATCTGGTCGTGAACAGAAAGGAAAATACGCTGCAGGTGCTTGTTCAGGAATATGCTAAATCCTACAGGAAAATGACGGTGGCGCAGATTTCGGAGAATTACCAGAGAATAGGGGAGGAAGCATTTCGTGGAAGTATGGCTTTAGAAAAAGTAGTGCTTCCGCGTTCTCTGGTGGAACTGGGGGACAGGGTGTTTCAGGGATGCAGTAATTTGAAGGAGGTAGAGCTGCCATCATCTCTGACCAGAATTGGAGAAGGATGTTTTGCCAACTGTACACGGCTTGAAAGAGCACGAATCCCGGCCTATGTGGAAAGTATTGCAAGTGAAACCTTTCTCTGGAATCGGAATCTCAGGGAGGTTTTGTTTTCCAGGCGAAGCCGTCTGGTGTCAGTGGGGACAAAAGCCTTTGATAAATGCGACAGTCTGGAGCATATTTTGCTTCCGGATACGGTGCGGGAGATTGGATACCGGGCTTTTAATAATTGCAGAAAGCTGTCAGAAATTCATTTTCCCCAAAATCTGCTTTATATTGGGGATGCAGCATTCTATTTTTGCGATATGAAAAATATCATATTGCCGGAGGGCCTGTGCTATATCGGACGGCGTGCCTTCTGCAATCTGAGATATCTGGATATAGCCATCCTGCCTGCAAGCGTCCGTTATATCGGAGATAAAGCATTTCGTGGCTGTAACCGTATGAGAATCCTGGAGATTCACGGTAACCCGCAATATATCGGCGAAAGCATTGCGAATCATTGCGTAACTGTTCGCTGCGTGGAGGGATCGCGTGTGGATGAGTATTGCAGGAAAGAAGGATATACGGTGGAGTATCTGGAGGAAGAGATAGATGCGGATATGGGAGAAGAGCTGGAAGAGTTAGAGTAGGGGGGCGTTCCTTGATTGGAAGGCAGGAAAGTGAACATGAAATATCAGATGAATTTTACCACATCGTATGATGATACGATTCGATTTCAGTCTGCGGAGGAGCTACATGATTTTTATAAAAAGCATGGCTGCGACGGGCTGGAGCTTATGCCGCTTCCTTATTCTACAGCGGAAGCTCCGGATATCTATCTGTCGCCGAAAAAGTGTCCGCTGATTGTGCCGGGGATGGTGACTGGAATCCATTGCTGCTGTATCGGGGACTGGATAGGCGGGGAGCGGAAAGAACTGATACAGCATTATCGGAAGGATCTAGACTATGCCATGCGCGTAGGAGCAGAGTACGTGGTTTTTCATGTGGTGCAGGTGGACGACGAGGAAGGCTTTACCTATGAGAGGAAGCATACGGATCGGGAAGTGATAGACGCAGCGGCAGCTTTTATCAATGAGCTTTTGGACGGTCAGGAGTATTCCTTCTGGTTCCTGATGGAAAATCTCTGGTGGCCGGGCCTGACCTTTTTGGAGCCGGAGGACACCCGGGCATTGATTAGCCAGGTGCATTATGAGAAAAAGGGTTTTATGCTGGATACCGGGCATTATCTCCATACGGATCTGGAGCTTAGAACCCAGGAGGAAGCGGTGGAGGCCCTGCATCGGATGCTGGACCGGCAGAAAGATATGATTCCCTACATCAAGGGGTTACATCTCCAGCAGTCCCTGACAGGAAACTATGTGAAGGAATGGCTTCAGACGCCCCATGAGCTTCCGCAGGATCCAACGGAGCGGTTTTGTAAGGTTTATGAGCACATTTTCCGGATCGATAAGCATGAACCCTTTACGGCGGCAGGCGTAAAAGGGCTGGTAGAGCGGATTGCGCCGATGTATGTGACCTATGAGTATATTACAAGGAGCCGGGAGGAGCTGGCGGAGTATCTGGAGAGGGGAAGAATTGAATAATCGGAAAGGATGTCATAGAAAATCCTTTCCGATTATGGATAGAAAATTATAAATATCGTTCTGTATCTCTTGGGCCATATAGGAATCTGCGGACTTCCATTACATTACCAATTACCACATAATATACGACATAGTTTCGCACGTAAATACGATAATATGGATAATTCCGTTTCTTTGTGGAGGGATACGGCTCATACGAGAGGGGATTATCCAGACGTTATACTGCGCTCCTTGCATTGCGGAAGACCGTTTCATGGGAAAGGCGTTCTTCTGTTATGGAAGCCTGATAATCTGCTTCATCGAGCTTTACTTCAATGTTGTCAGTTAAACTGGCGTACTGTTCAAGACTTAGAACCACCATGGCACCGTAGCCGTTTTTGGTCAGGTAAACCGGGTTCCCGTCACTTACAAGGTTTTCAATTTCCGGGAACTTGTTTCGTAGGTCAGAGACAGGTCGAATCTGGATCATATAAAAGCACTCCTTTCATGGTATATATTTTATCTTAATTTTATCAAAATATTATCAAAATAGCAATCTGAAATGCAAGCATTTTGAAAAATACTTAAAATAGGGCTTGTAATTACGGGTGGTAGGAAGTATAATAAGAAAAAACGAACATACATTCGATTTTTGAAAGGAGCGCGAAGAGAAAGACGGGTACAGATCAGCTTAAATTTATTTGCCAGAGCATAGAGAAAACTATGCGTCGGAACTTCTGGCAGATACCACTTGCAAAGGTGATTTCCCTTTCCTTGGCAGGTACAAAATGGATGGATTTTGTATAGTCGGGAGTGAATAAGATTGACAGGAACAAAAGATAAAAGAAGCAGGATTGAGATTCGTTGTAGAAAATGCAATCAGCACATGTTTGACTATTTGGCAGGTAGTGTGGAACTGGAAATCAAGTGCTGTAGATGCAAGAGAGTTATGGCTTTGCGAGGTATGACAGAAGCGATGATTCGCAGTCAGGCAGTGGATGATGTCTGGAAGATTTAAAGTAAGTGAATAGGGCCCACCTGATAAGGGCCATTGTCGGATGGAAAGACAATGAAGCACCAGAGACGCAGGGGACAACCGGTAGGAAAGGACTGGGTGTTCTCTGCGTTTCATTTATTACAGAAAAAGATGAGTTTCTTCCAACCGGTTTTACCCGGAGAGGAGGAAGTATGTACGATTACAAAAAGAGCGGCCGGAGAATTGCGGAATTAAGGAAAATACGTGGATATACACAGGAGACATTTGCGGAAAAGATAGCTCTGTCCTGGAGGTCAGTAGCGGATATTGAGAGAGGATACAGAGGAACCAGTGTGGATATCCTGATGGATATGGCGGAAACACTGGGAACGTCGGTGGACTATCTATTATTTGGAGAGAGCAGGACGAGGGGAGAAAACGGGACGGAGCTTTCGGACATGGAGGAACGAATCGGAAGACTGCCCCAGATGAAGAAAATGCTGGTCAGAAGTATGCTTCAAGGGATGCTGGATAGTCTCGAAAAGGTGGAGATATTAGAAAAAGTAGGATGAGATATAGTAAGAAGATGACAGGGAACAGATCGGAATGGGTCTGTTCCTTTTTTATGAACTGAAATAGGGTGCGTGGCGGACACGTAGAAATGCGTGGATTGCGGTATAAAATTGAAATCCTCATAAATCTACAATGATTACAGGACCAGCGGGGAAAGGAGCGTTAGGTGAATAGGAAAATCTTGTGGAAAGAGGTGATTGGTAAAAGTGAAGAAGTGAGAGGACGTGGATAAGAGAAAAAGTTTAGAGAATTACGAAAGGGAGGAAGAAAATGGACTTTAAAAGAATCATTACATTATTTCTGGCGATAGTCATGTGCGTGAACTTGCTGGCAAGCGCGTTCCCTACGGTAGCATACGCTTCAGGTGGAGCGATACAGGTGGAAGCGTCAGATATGTCAGAGGCGAAAGCTTCGGATGATGTGGTTATGGAAATTTCCGGGGAAGCAAAGGATACTGGGCAGGCCTTGGAAGAGGAAAAGACTGCGGAGGATATTGGTGAAAATGCTTCTGTAGCTGACGAAGAGCAGAAAACAGAAGGGAATTCGGAGAAAGAGGCAGAGACTGAGACTGTGGATCCGGTAGAAGAGACGGAAAAAGAAACGCCGATAAATTCTGGCAGTGAGGATATAGTTGTATCAGAAGAAACAGTGAAGCAGGAAGAGGTTATGGAACTTCAGGAGACAGACGAGGAAAAAGTAGCTCGCCTGAAGGAAATGGTAGAGGCCTTTCCAGAAGAAGCGGAGCTGTGGTGGATGGATAAGGACGAACTGACAGCGCTTTATGATACGTTTACCGAGATTTGTGATCTGTATGAATCCCTGGATGAAGAGCAGCAGGAACAGGTGGACATGCGTAAGCTGGAGACTGCAGGAGCTTTTTTTGCAAGCTATGTTGACCCTGTCTCTCTTACGAATACGGGCGATATTTACAGTATTCCGTCGGAATATGGAGCAGGAATCATTTACCAGGGACGGAAAAGCACAGCGGTATACGGCCCTGGTTGGAAAGACGGCAGATATGCGACCAATTATTCCAAGGACAGCAATGTGTGGATTAAATATCCGGAATCCGGTAGTTGCTATGTGGATGGTCAGCATGTAAAAGCGGATGTACTGGTGTATTATTGGCTGTCAGCTGGAGATGCCTTTGTGGCGACGAGCTTCGGACGGGATTTGATTTCCATCGGATCGCCAGCATGGTGTGGATACGAGCCGCAGGACTTTACCGTGGAAATGGAGTATCATTTTTATAAGGCGGGAACCAATGAAGAACTGACAGTGGACGGCTATCTGTTTGCACATGACCTGGACAGAGGCGAGGGTATCTGTGGTAAGACGGGAGCAAGAGGTTACTATACGTCGGATAACACTACCATGCGTTGGAAGGGGCAGTATGTTACGGGAACGGTGGATGATGACCGGACGGACTACAGCATGAGCGTTGGCGTGGCGTTTCACTCGGATCCGTCGGCTCCGTTCCATGTGAGTTATCATGGTTGTGAGTATTATTCCATCGAATTATCCAGTGTAGGCGTAGATGGAAAGCTGCTGAAAGGCTACGGTGATCTGGATGTAGTAAAAAGTATCACCAATCCCAGCGGTTATGCATCTTCTCTTGCTGGTTTTACCATGACTTTGACGGGAACATCGGCGTATGGCGATACTATCAATCAGACAGCAGTGACGAATGCTTCTGGTGTGGCATCTTTTACACATGTGCCGATGGGAACCTATACAGTAACCGAAAACGGGACAGCATCCTACTGGGATGTACCGGCATCGGGTACGGTGAATGTAGAGCCGAATCAGACAAGTACTTTTTCAGTCAATAACATTTACAAGACGGGAAATGTGGAGCTGGCAAAGAAAATTGAGAAAGCGCCGGAGGATGCTTATAATGCAGCGGCTGAAAAAGAATATCATTATAATGATGAACTTTCTGGCTTCGCTTATAAGCTGAGTGGTACGTCAGAGTCCGGGATTCCGGTACTGAAGTACGGGGTGACAGATAAAAATGGCAAGTTGATCTTTGAAAATCTTCCTATAGGAACCTATGAAGTGGAAGAAATTAAGGCTTCTGCAGTTCCGGCAGATGCAGATTGTAAGGCACAGGCCACACAGGAACTGTATCAGTATGTGCTCCCCGAAATCCAGACAGTAACGGTCACTTATGATGATACAGCCCACACAGGAAATACTTCCAAAGTGTCTTTTGAGAATAAGCTGAAAAAATGGAGCTTTTCCGGAAAAGTAGAGCCGGATGATTCTTTATTGAAAGAGGATGAAGAAGCCCTTTCTGCAGGCATAAGCCAGGGTGATGCAACACTGGCCGGAGCGGTATATGGGCTGTATGACGGTGATAAGCTGGTGGCACAGGCTACTACGGATATAGAGGGAAAATTTGATTTTGACGGAACTTTTGTAGTTGGAGACTTGTGGTATGTACAGGAAAGCAAGGCTTCCGAAGGATATTTGCTTGATTCCGCAAAATATCCGGTTAAGGCGTGTGCTTTGGAACTGGATAAACAGGCAAATGGCATTTATAAAGCAGAGCTGAAAGCTACAATTGCTGGGAAAAATACAGTAACGGAACAGGTGAAGAAGCAGGCATTGAGCTTTTATAAGGTAACGGGAACCGATAAGCAGAGCTCCTTTGAGGCAGTGGCAGGAGCGAAGTTCTCCGTCTATCTGGTATCTGAACTGGCAGGCGGCAAGTATGCAGGGCTGTCAGACGCAGAGCTGCCCCAGGCCATCATCGACGATTTCCGGAACCCGGCCACCCTGGACTATGATGCCATGCGCCAGCAGAGACCGGCCACGGTCTATGCAGATGCGGACAGTGACGATGTGGTAAATGGCTGGCTTACAAAATCCGTACTGTATAAGGATGGGACCAGCTATCATGCAGAGGGAGAACATGCCTACCTGGTATCGGAGATGGTCAGTGACAGCAAGGGAGTGGTAACCACACCGGAGCTGCCCTATGGACGGTATCTGGTGGTAGAGACCACCACACCGGAAAACAAGATTGCCACCAGACCCTTTGTACTGAATGTAATGGGTGATGACCAGGATGGCGAGAAAAAAGGGGACGGCCAGGGCCAGCCGTTAGATGATTTAGTAATTGCTGTTGATAAGCCGATTATGTCTCTGATTCGGATTAAGAAACAAGATGCGAATAGCCATAAAACGGTATTGAAGCCCGGAGCAGGGTATGTGATCCACGATACAGACGGAGCCTGGTTTGCCTATTGTAGTGCCGAGTGGAGTTCCGACCAGAAAAGAGAGTATCAGAAGAAATACGGCGATCTGGTGGTGCAGTCCAGCCAGGGTGAGCTGATGGGAACAGCGGAGAACCCGTTTGTGACACGGAAGATTGCACAGGCTGAGTTAAGTGGAAATGTGTATGTGGATACCCCGGCAGCACTTCCGGCTGGAACTTATACACTGGAAGAGGTAACAGCACCGGAAGGCTATGTACTGCAGGGACATGAGGGTGTGATTGCAAAAAAAGATTCTGTAGCAACAGGAAACCATACCTTCTATGAAAGTGAAGCAGATGGAGCCTGGGACAAGGCAGACAGTAATAGCGTTAAAATCGTAGTTTCTTCGCAGGAAGCGTCTTACGATAGTGAGGTAGCTGCTTTCGTGATTACGGCGGTACAGAAGAATACCCCGGCTATCGGAAAGATTTCTATTTATGCCGAGGGTGAAAAGCTGGTATCTGCAAAGCAGGACGGCAGTACCATTCTGGACAGACTGGGAGAAGCAGTGAACCACTTCTTTGGCTATGTAAAGGGCCTGATTGGGTTAGATACGCCGGATGAAAATGGAGTGATAGAGAAAGATCTGAGCGAGTGCAAGGACTATACGTTTAAGTATGAGACAAAACCGATTGCAGGCGCGGAATTTGAAATCCGGGCTGCGGAGGATATTTACAGTCCCGAAGGTGGGGTTAATGCCGTAAAACTGTTTTCAGAAGGAGAGCTGGTAACAACACTTACGACCAATGCAGACGGACAGACCTGGACCGGCCAGGAAGACTGGGACGGAACAGAAGTTGCCAAAGGCTTGCCGCTTGGTAAGTATACCATCACACAGGCTAAGGCGGGAACTGGATTTGCGTTGAGTAAGGACAATGCAGAGTCGAGAGAGATAGAGATATCTTACGCTGGTCAGGAAGTTCCGGTTATCTACCGTGACAGTTCTTACGAAAATCCGCGCCAGAAAGTATCTGTGGAAATTCAGAAACTTGACGCGGAACAGAATGAGCCGCTGGCAGGAGCTGTATTTGGACTTTACGCAGAGGAAGATATCACAAACTATACGGGCAAGACAGTCGTAAGGGCGGGTACGCTCATCGCGACAGGAGAGACTACCGTGGGAACGGACGGCCAGGTGCAAAAAGCAGTCTTTACACCGGATCTGCCGCTTGGAAAGTATTACATCAAGGAGCTTCAGGCTCCGGTGGGATATACAACCACGCAGTCTAAGATTTCCCTGGATGCATCTTATCAGGAAGAACAGCGAGAAGTCATTGAATTTTCCGAGACTGTGAAGAATGACCCAGTTCTTCTGCAGGTTAATGTGATGGACTATTACACGGAAGAGGAACTGGATGGGGCTATATTGCAGCTGATTGACGAGGATGGTAATTCCTTCACCACGATTCTTTCAGCGCATGGCGACAATGAGATCATCCGTGGCCTGGAAATCAATAAGACCTATACGCTTCGGGAGATGGTGAGTCCGCAGGGGTATCATTATAATCTGTATTTGAAAGATGATTATGTGACGAAAAAGCCCAATGCAGTAGAACTGGATAAAAGCTATCTGGACGGTCAGGTGAGCGATAAGATTACCTTTACAATTAAAGATGAGAATAAGTTACAGGTAGTCAGCGTCTTTAATAAGCCGATTACAGGCAATGTAGTCGTTAAGAAAACTGGACAGGTTCCGACCGGGACAGAACAGGGAACCGATACGAATGGCAATACGCTGGTGACACCGATTTATGAGGTGAAGGGACTGCCTGGTGCGGAATATGCCCTGATTGCGAAGGAAGATATTGTTTACCCAGACGGTTATACTGGCACACTGTTCCACAAAGGTGCAGATGTGCTGGAGCAATACGAAGCACTGAAAGATAGTGTACTGAAGTATTATAAGGTAGAAGTACCGAGGGGTGAGCTGGCAGATGTAGTGCAGCGAAGCCTTCCGGACGGAAGGACCGTGAAGTATGTACTTCGAACAGGTGCAGACGGTAAGGTACAGGTTACAGGGCTGCCCTTAGGCGAATATGAAGTGGTCGAGGTTAAGGCCCCGACAGGCTATTACCGAGACCAGAATAATTGCACACAGCCGTTATCCCTTGTGGAGCCAGAACAGAGTGGACGGTCAGAAGCTATAGTGTCTGCAGTATTCCAAAACGAAAAACAGAAGGCAAAGGTTACTGTTACAAAATCGGATAGAGATACAGGTGAGAAGCTTCAGGGAGCGGTTATCGGTCTGTATACAGCGGAGAAATTCAAAAATCAGGCAGGAGAGGTGATTGCAGAAGCCGATACTCTGCTGGAATCAGTTATGACAGATACAGAAGGAAAAGCAATATTTGAATGTGATCTGCCATTTGGCCGGTATTATGTAAAAGAGCTGACAGCGCCGGACGGATACTACCTAAGTGATGATACGCAGTATTTTACGTTCGCCTATGCGGAGGATAGTACAGAGATGGTGGAGTTCACTCTTCAGATTCAGAACGAGAAGAAGCCGGAACCGGCAGGGCAGGGTGGTTCAGGTGATTCATCTAATGTAGTTCCGCTGGGAACACCTCTTACGTCAGATGGGAATGCGTTGGAGCTTGCTTTATTGGCGATAACAGTAGTTGCTTTGATAGGAATAATAGCAACGGTAATTTTGAAAATGAAACATATTACACCGGGAGGAGATGAAGTTAAAAATACAAAAGTATAATATAATTTATGCAGATCCCCCTTGGCGCTATTCAGCCAAGAATGTACAGGGTGCAGCGGAAAACCATTATCCAACGATGAGCATCAAGGAGCTATGCGCATTACCTGTGGGAGAACTGGCAGCTCAGGACAGTGTGCTCTTTTTATGGGCTACATTTCCCCAGCTTCCGGAGGCACTCCGGCTGATTGCAGCATGGGGATTTACCTATAAAAGCGTAGCTTTTGTCTGGCTGAAGAAAAATAAAAAATCTGACAGCTGGTTTTATGGGTTGGGATTTTGGACGCGAGGAAATGCGGAGCTTTGTCTGCTGGCCACCAGGGGTCGTCCCAGGAGGCAGGCAGCCAACATTCATCAGTTTATTATATCCCCGGTTGGTGCTCACAGTAAAAAGCCAGATGAGACTCGGGATAAGATAGTATCTCTGATGGGAGATTTACCGCGCGTGGAGCTGTTTGCAAGACAGGTTGTACCTGGCTGGGACGTTTGGGGAAATGAAGTAAAGTCAACCATACAGGATTGGGCGGCACATCATTCTGAGCCAGAGAATGATAAAGGGTAAGAATAGAAGGAAGAATCCCTGTTTTGATGAAGTTCAAAACGGGGATTCTTCCTGTGCCATCTGTTTCATACAGTAGTGGATAAAAAAAGAAAAATCTTCTTCCGAAAAAATCTTTCGATGACCGATTTCAATTATCATGCGGAAAAAACGCTGCTCCTCTTCTGGCATAGACAGTAGGTCATGAAGCATTTCGCCATCTTCTTCTGAAAGGTAAATAATATGCGGTTCCATTTTATGAAAAGTCTCCTTTATATCTTGCTTATACAACTAACAAAATGAATCATTTTATTAGATTATTATAATGTAAAAACAGAAAGGTTACAATATAAAAAAATAGTTATACGGAAAATTTGTGATTTTACAGGAGAGATACGGTGGAGCTGGATTTCAAAGCAATCGGAAAACGTATAAAAATTGCAAGGATAAAGAAGGAACTGACACAGGAAGCTGTATCAGAAAAGGTAGGCGTTACCCCACAACACATGAGTAATATTGAGACGGGCAATTCTACTGTTAGCCTTCCTACACTGGTGGCGATAGCCAATGAGCTGGAAGTATCGGTGGATGAGCTGCTATGTGATACCGTCTTGAAGTCAGGAGCGGTATTCTCCAGAGAGGCGCAGGCGATACTGGACGATTGCAATGAATACGAAATAAGATTCTTGGTAGATGTCATGAAGTCCGTCAAGGCGTCTATGAGAAATGTGAAGATGTTTGAACAGAGGATTGAATCAAAAAATATTTAATTTAAGCACATCACTGCTTTGAAGGTGAACCTTTAGTTACTCGGGAACAGGTCAGAAAAAGCCTGTTCCTTTTTTGTGTGTAAAAGAACGTGGCAAACACGTAGAAAAGCGTGGACCACGGTATAAAATTCACAGCCTGAAAAAACTACAATAATTACATAATCAGTAAGGAAAACCACTGATGAAAAAAGACAAGGAAAGGCGGAGTGAATATGAAAAACACAAGCGTGAACACAAAAACTAAAGGAGTAGGCCTGATGAGATCCGGAAAGGGGCTGGATATCGTGACCATCATGGGTGCAGAGATGATTGCCTACGGGGAGAAGCTGAACCTGGAGCTGCAAGAGGTATTCGTGGATCGCACCCCGGAGGACAAGATTGACCGTTGGGCGATTAAACAGGTCGTGAAGTGGCTGGAGCAGGAAGAGGTTAAGGCGCTGCTGGTTCGCAGACTGGAAGATATCACTTCAGATGCGGAGAGTCTGTTCCATTTCTTACAGTTGGCGAGACAGATGGGAGTGTCAATTCACTGTATGGAAATGGGAAGCGAGGTGCGTTGCGTAGGACTGGATGAGTTGCCTGGTGCGTGAAAAAATATGGAGAAAGAAACGGAAATGGATACTTTTCAGATAGGAAACCGATTACGGGAATTGCGCGAAAATATTCATGCGACGCAGCAGGAACTGGCAGAAGCATTGGAGGTCAGCCATTCTTATTATAGCAGGCTTGAGGAGGGAAGACGTGGAATGACTCTGAAAACGTTATATAGATTGGTAGATTACTATGATACAGACGCCAACACGATTCTTAATATACCGAAAAAGGAGGAACGTAAACGTGGTCGATAGAAGAATGCAAAGAAAGACGAAAAAAAGAATTGTGAAAGGAGAGGTTCCGTGTATTGTGTATCTGTCATCGAATGAAGAGAGTTCCTTCGAACTAGCTGAACGAAAGGAAAATAGCCAGCTCCGCTATATCAATGATTATGCAAATGCTCACGGACTGATTCCGATGAAGATAGTCAGGAGGGGCTGCTTTGGACCTGCGATACGCAACAAGCTGTTTCAGGAATGTCTCTATCTGATGAAACAGGGGAAGGCCAATGTGCTTCTGGTAGCTAATATGAATGCAATATCATCCGGGCTCACTGACGCGTACAGAAAGGTCGGCATGGTTCAGGAGCAGGGATTCCGTATCATATCAGTGGATGAAGGGGAGCTTCGACTTAATATGAAGAGCGTGTGTGAAAGGGTGAGTGCCTGAATGGAGAAAGAAAAGAGAAGGAGAGGCGATATTGTCTGGGTCGATCTGGGTGAACATCCGGGAACGAAGATACAGTCAGGAAGAAAGCTGTGCTTAATTGTCAGTACGAACAAAGGAAGCGGCAGCGTATATCAAGTGATTCCGGGAACCAGTAAGCAGGAAAAGAAGGATTTTCCTGTACATGTGGCAGTAAAGCCAGAAGAGGTGCAGGGGGCATTAAGAAAAGAAACAATTTTTATGGCAGAACAACTGACGATTGCGTCTGAACAGCAGATTTTGATGATGGTCGGAAATTTGGAACAGGAGTCAGAGGTGATGGTAAAAGTGGAAAAAGCGTTAAAGCGACAGTTAGAGCTGGAAAGAAGGGAGATATGAGAAAAGCAATATATGTACAGGCTCCAGTCAAATATGCGACAGTCCCCGAGGCGATGCAGCGTTACCGACTGGGAAAGAATACGTTGATGAATATTTTGAAAGATACGTCAGCGCTTAAGCGTTTCGGGAGGGTTATCCGGGTGGATATAGGGATTGCGGATAAGATTTTGGATAGTTATGAGGACTAGGAGGATGTAAAAAGGATAGCGCCTGTATACAGAAGAGAAAATCGGATGTATATGGGCGTTCCTAAATTATAGAAAAGAGTTGATTTTTTGTCACGCATATAATATAATTATTGCGTGACAAAAAATAAAAGGGGGATAGAAAAGGTGTCACAAAAGAAAGGAAGACCAAAAACAGAAAAGCCCAAGGATAATAGATTTAGTATCAGATTAGATCAGGAAATGCTTGAAAGATTGATAGAGTATTGCGAAAAAAATAATATGACCAGAGCAGATGCAATCAGAAAAGCATTGGGGTTACTGTTAGACACTTAAAAAGGTTAGCCACTCCCCGACCAAAGCGAATGACTAACCAAAAGACAAAATGGTATAGAATGTCCATACCATGAAATATTGTATCATAGGATGGACATTCCTGCAAGAAGGAAGGAGTGTTTTAGCACTATGGCGGAAAAAAGAAAAGATAATAGAGGAAGAAATTTATTTAAAGGCGAAGGGCAAAGAGGTGATGGTAGATACTATTATCAGTATAAAAACGGTTTAAATAAGCCTAAGGTTATCTATAGCTGGACATTGGAAGAACTGCGAAAACGAGAGAAAGAAATTCAAAAAGATCTTGCGGATAGCATAGATGAAACAGCGGCAAAAATGTCACTGAATCAGTTGTTTGAGTTGTATTTAAGTTTAAAAGATAAAGAAAATTTCCTGAACAGTACCAGAAATGATTATTTGGGATTGTGGAATAATCATATAAGGAATACCGAATTGGGTAATGCTCAAATAAAAAATATAAAAACATCTCATATAAAAAGATTTTATAAAGAATTAAAGGACAAAGGACTCTCTAACAGTACGATAAAGAAATTTAATACAATGCTAGGGCCGAGTTTTGAATTGGCATTGGATGATGATATGATAAGAAAAAACCCGGTAAAAAAAGAATGTATGAAAAAATACAAAGGAGATAAAAACCAAAGGGAAGCATTGACACAGGACGAACAGAAAAGATTGCTGAATTTTGTGGAGAATAATAATATATATAAAATTTATGCTCCAATGTTGCGGTATATGTTAGGAACAGGGTGTAGAATTGGAGAGGTTATTGGAATTACATGGGATGATATTGATATGAAAAGCAGAAGTATAAATATCAATCATCAGCTTAAATATAAGAAAAAGGAAGATGGAAAAACAGCGTTTATGATAGCAGCTCCAAAGACAGATGCCGGAAAACGTATTATTCCCATGACTACAGAAGTATACAATGCATTGATAATGCAGAAAAGGTATAGATTGTTTTTGGGAACTTCAAGAGACTTTGAGGTAGACGGGTACAAGAATTTTGTGTTTGTAACTAAAAATGGCCGCCCAATAGCCCCTAACGGTTTTAATAATGCAATGAAAAATATAATAAATGCATATAATAAGCAGGAAGAAAAAAAGGCGAAAGAAGAAAAACGAAAGCCTGTAATGTTACCACATGTCTCGGCTCATATATTCAGACATACTGCATGTACGAGAATGGCCGAAGCGGGTATGGAGATTAAAGCATTGCAGTATATTATGGGACATAGCAATGCTGCAGTTACGTTGGATGTATATACACATGTGCATGAGCAGAAAATCGTAGAAGAAATGGCAAAGATGGAAAAGGCTATGTAAAGAGGCGAAAGCTATTGCAAGGGTTCAGTGTATGAACTTGGGCAATAGCTTTAGTATATAGTCGAAAATATGTAAAAAATATGTAAATTCAATATTTGGATGATTAAAAGACATGAAAAACAGTGAGTTCACACAAAATTCACAAAAATATTAGCACTCCTACTTGACGAGTGCTAATAATGGTGATATAACAGAATCAGAGCAAGGGAGAAGAAAGAAAATAAGAAAAAGCCCTTGCGGAACCTCCAGCAGAACTGAAGGGAAGATTAGGAGGAATGATTTATGTTAGTACCGAGTATTTTTGGAGAAAGTTTATTAGATGATTTTGTAAATGATTTTGCATTTCCGTATACACCTGCAAAGAAGGTTTATGGCAAAGAGGCAGCGTCCCTCATGCGCACCGATGTGAAGGAGACCAAGACGGGCTACGAGCTTGAGATTGAGCTTCCTGGTGTAAAGAAAGAGGACGTTAAGGCAGAACTGAAGGATGGCTACCTGACCATCACCGCTTCCACCGACAGCAAGAAGGAGGAGAAGCAGGACGGCAAGTACATCCGTAAGGAGCGCTACAGCGGCACCACCAGCCGGAGTTTCTATGTGGGAGAGGATCTCACCCAGGAAGACATCAAGGCCAAATTTGAAAATGGCGTGCTGAAGGTGCTGGTTCCGAAGAAAGAGGAGCAGCCGAAGGTAGAAAAGAAGAGCTATATCGATATTGAAGGCTAAGCGTAGGCCTTTTCGACAGGCAAAAGAGAAGATGGGGATGTGGCTTGGCTGCATCCCCATCTTTGCAGCTGGTAATTATGCAGGCGGAGGTGAGCAGGCATTATGAAACAGGACTATTATGAGGTGCTCGGCATTGGAAAGCAGGCAGATGAGAAAGAGATAAAGCGTGCTTACCGGAAGCTGGCAAAGAAATACCACCCGGACATGAATCCGGGGGACAAGGTGGCCGAGCAGAAGTTTAAAGAGGTCACAGAGGCTTACAATGTGCTCAGTGACAAGGAAAAGAAGAAATTATACGATCAGTTTGGTTTTGCGGCCTTTGACGAGGCAGGCAACGCCCGGGCAGACGCAGGAAGCGGTTTCTACGGAGGAGCGGGCGGTCAGGGAGGCTTCCGTAGCGGCAGCTTTCACACGGGAGATGGCAGCGGCTATCAGGAGTTCCATTTCGAGGGCGGCAATATGGACGATATGTTCGGCGATATCTTCGGAAATATGTTCCATGGCGGCTTTGGCGGCCAGAAGGGCTACCGGCAGCAGGCGTCTTATAAGGGCGAGAATTTACACGCGGACATCACGGTTGGCTTTGATGAGGCGGCCTTTGGGTGCGATAAGATGATTCACATTCAGGCAGCAGACGGTACCGGCGTACAGTCCTTAAGCGTGCATATTCCGGCAGGTATCGACGATGGCAAGAGCGTGCGGCTCCGGGGCAAGGGACACCCGGGCTTCGGAGGCGGGGAGAACGGCGATTTGCTGCTGAAGGTACACATTACGCCCAGGGCAGGATATGAGCGGAAGGGCATGGATGTCTATACCACGGCCGATATTCCATTTACCACAGCGGTATTTGGCGGCGAGGCCAGCTTCCCGACCCTCTACGGAAATGTGGTCTGCAAGGTTCCGGCAGGAACCCAGTCCGGCAAAAAGATACGTCTCCGCGGCAAAGGAATCGTGTCCATGAAGGATCCGAAGGTACACGGGGATCAGTACGTGACCATTCAGATTCAGGTACCCACCATACTGACAGCCGAACAACGGCAGAAGCTGCATGAATTTGAAAATGCCATGAAGCAGGGCGGCAGAAGCGCCGCGTAAGATAGAAAGCAAAAGACAGAGCCTTCGGAACGGAAACGTCCCGGGGGCTTTGTTTTTTCTGGGCTGAATTTCTGAAAGAGCAGTTATTTTATTTGCATTGTAAACTTGAAAAATAAAATATGTTGACAATCTGTACTTTTTCTTGCAAAAGCCCTGTTCTTATTATAAAATAAAAAGCAGTGCCATGACCGGACATACAGCCTGGCACTGATAGCAGAAAGTAAAGACAGAATTCAGAAAATGCGAAACTCCGAAAGAAAATGGATTTATCTATGGATTTTGCAGGATGGGTTGTAAACATGGAAAAGAAAGAAACAATGATCCAAGCGGAAGATTTGGTTTATGAATACAGAAAATACGATGAGGAAGGCCGGGAACGGGAGCTGATTAAGGCCGTGAACGGTGTCAGCTTCCAGATAGAGAAGGGGGACTTTGTAGCGATTCTGGGACACAACGGTTCCGGAAAATCTACGCTGGCCAAGCATATCAACGCCCTGCTTATCCCCAGCGAGGGAACTCTGTGGGTGGATGGAATCGATACCAAGGAGGAAGAACGGGTATGGGATATCCGGCAGAGCGCCGGTATGGTATTCCAAAACCCGGATAATCAGATTATCGGAACCATCGTGGAAGAGGACGTGGGCTTCGGCCCGGAAAATATGGGAGTGCCCACGAAAGAAATCTGGGAGCGGGTGGAGGAGAGCCTGAAGGCAGTGAATATGCTGAAATACCGTCACCATTCCCCGAATAAGCTGTCCGGCGGCCAGAAGCAGCGGGTAGCCATTGCGGGCGTGGTAGCCATGCATCCCAAGTGCATCGTGCTGGATGAGCCTACCGCCATGCTGGACCCTAATGGCCGGAAGGAAGTCATCCGGACAGTCCGGGCGTTGAATCAGGTGGAAGATATTACGGTCATTCTGATTACCCATTATATGGAAGAGGTTATTTACGCCGATAAGGTGATTGTCATGGATGATGGCAAAATCGTCATGGCCGGTACGCCGAGGGAAATCTTCTCTCAGGTGGAAACGCTGAAAGCCTACCGTCTGGATGTACCCCAGGCCACACAGCTTGCCTGGGAGCTGAAAAAAGCAGGTCTTGATCTGCCCGACGGAATTCTGACAAGAGAGGAACTGGTGGAAGCCTTATGTCACTTAAATTAGAGCATGTACAATATACCTACAGTCCTTCCACAGCCTATGAGATTCATGCGCTGAAGGATATAAATCTGGAGATCCCGGACGGTCAGTTTATCGGCCTCATCGGCCATACCGGATCGGGAAAATCCACGCTGGTACAGCACCTGAACGGTCTGGTAAAGCCCACCTCCGGCCATATTTATTTTAACGGAGAGGACATTTACGCGGAAGGCTACGATATGCGGAAGCTTCGAAGCAAGGTGGGACTGGTATTTCAGTATCCGGAGCACCAGCTTTTTGAGGTAGACGTATTAAGCGATATCTGCTTTGGCCCGAAAAATCAGGGCCTGTCCAAAGAGGAAGCGGAGAAAAGAGCGCGGGAGGCCATGCGTATGGTAGGGCTTTCTGAGGAGTATGAGAAGCAGTCGCCCTTCGAGTTGTCCGGCGGTCAGAAGCGGCGTGTGGCCATAGCGGGCGTGCTTGCCATGGAGCCGGAGGTACTGATTCTGGACGAGCCTACGGCGGGCCTGGATCCCAGAGGCCGGGACGAAATTCTGGATCAGATCAGCTATCTGCACCGGGAACGGGGGATCACGATTGTGCTGGTTTCCCATAGTATGGAGGATGTGGCAAAGTATGTGGAGCGCATTATCGTCATGAATCAGGGCGAGGTGCTGCACGACGGAGCGCCCAGAGAGGTGTTCCGCCATTATAAGGAGCTGGAGAGCGTAGGCCTGGCCGCGCCCCAGGTAACCTACATTCTGCATACCCTGAAGGAAAAGGGATTTGGCGTGGACGGAGACGCTACGACCATGGAAGAGGCAAGGGATACGATTCTGAACGTGTTCCGGGATAAGGTAAAAAAACATGATTAGAGATATTACGCTGGGGCAGTATTACCCGGCAGATTCCATATTGCATAAATTAGATCCGCGGGTTAAGCTGGTGACCACCATGGTATTCCTGGTGGCGTTGTTTGTGGCCAATGACTGGGCGGGATATCTGGTGGCTACGGTTTTTCTGGTGACCGTGATTCGGCTTTCTAAGGTTCCCTTCCATTTTATGGTAAAAGGCCTGAAGGCAATCTTCTTTATCCTGCTGATTACCTTGATTTTCAATCTGTTCCTGACGCCCGGCGACGTGGTGCTGGTGCAGATCTGGAAGCTGAAAATCACAGATAAGGGTCTTCACACGGCGATTTTCATGGCTGTCCGGCTGATTTACCTGATTCTGGGCACCTCGGTCATGACCCTGACGACTACGCCAAACAACCTGACGGACGGTCTGGAGAAGCTGTTAAGCCCTTTGAAGAAGCTGCGGGTGCCGGTACATGAGGTGTCTATGATGATGTCCATCGCCCTTCGGTTTATTCCGATTCTTTTGGAGGAAACGGATAAAATCATGAAGGCGCAGATTGCCAGAGGCGCGGATTTTGAACATGGCAATCTGGTACAGAAGGCAAAGAACCTGGTGCCGCTTCTGGTGCCGCTGTTTATCTCCGCGTTCCGACGGGCCAATGACCTGGCGATGGCTATGGAGGCCAGATGTTACCGGGGAGGAGCCGGACGGACCAAGATGAAGCCGCTGGTATACGCAAGGCGGGATTATTACGCATATGCGGTGGTTGCGCTCTTCTTGGCGGCGATTATCGCAGTGAGAGTGGTATTATGAAACGGGTAATGCTGATAGTGGCCTATGACGGCACAAATTACTGCGGCTGGCAGGTACAGAATAACGGAGATACGATAGAAGGAGAGCTGAACAGGGCTCTTTCTTCTTTATTAAAAGAGGAGATTGCGGTGATTGGCGCCAGCCGGACCGATTCCGGCGTCCATGCGCTGGGAAATGTGGCTGTTTTTGATACGGAGGCCCGGATGCCGGCGGAGAAGATGGCCTATGCCCTGAACAGTCGTCTGCCGGAGGATATCCGCGTGCAGCAGTCCTTCCGGGTGGACGATCAGTTCCATCCCAGGAAAACCAGCTGTATCAAGACGTATGAATACCGGATTCTGAACCGGGAATTCGAACTGCCCGGAGAACGGCTGAACAGCCACTTCTTCCGGAAGAAGCTGGACGTGGCGAAGATGCGGGAGGCCTGCCTGCCGTTTTTAGGAGAACATGATTTTAAAAGCTTCTGCAGCATTCATACCCAGGCGGAAACCACGGTCCGGATTATTTACAGTCTGGACGTGATAAGAGAAGGGGATATGATACGAATCCGGGTGACCGGAAACGGCTTTCTCTACAATATGGTCCGCATTCTTGCAGGTACCCTGATAAATGTGGGCTTCGGAGTTACAGACCCGGCAGAAATCCCGGGCATCATAGAGGCGCGGGATCGTCAGGCAGCGGGACCGACAGCTCCGGCGAAAGGCCTGACTCTGATAAAAATGGAATATCCGGAGCATCCGGAATTCCCGTTGCAATAGAAAAAATCCTCTGTTATGCGAAAACTGTTCAGGCTGAAGTTTTCTTATAAAAAAAGTGGAATTTTTATTGAAATTTTTATTAAAAAAACAGTTGACACACCCGGGAACATATCATATAATAATTCAATGTGACGTAGTGCGAAAATGTCTGAGCCAAAGCCCCGGTAATGACATATTTCCATAGAAGTTTCAATTTATTTTCAGGAGGAAAACCAATGAAAAGTTACATGGCTAGTCCAGCAACAATTGAGAGAAAATGGTATGTAGTTGACGCTACAGGATATACATTAGGACGTTTGGCTTCAGAAGTAGCTAAAGTTCTGAGAGGTAAGAACAAAGCAATCTTTACTCCGCACATCGACACCGGAGATTATGTAATCGTTGTAAATGCAGACAAGATCAAAGTAACCGGCAAGAAGCTGGATCAGAAGATTTACTATCATCACTCTGATTACGTAGGCGGTATGAAAGAGACCACCCTGCGTGAGATGATGAACAAGAAGCCGGAGAAGGTTATCGAGCTCGCTGTAAAGGGCATGCTTCCGAAGGGACCGCTGGGAAGACAGATGTATACAAAGCTTCACGTATACGCTGGTCCGGAGCACAATCATGAGGCTCAGAAGCCGGAAGTGCTTACATTTTAATTGAGAAAAGGTTAAAGGAGGAAATTTACAGTGGCTAAGTCAAAATTCTACGGAACTGGCAGAAGAAAGAAATCCATCGCAAGAGTATACCTGGTACCGGGTACTGGAAATATCACCATCAATAAGAGAAGCATCGACGAGTATCTTGGTCTTGAGACCCTGAAGGTAGTCGTTCGTCAGCCGCTCGTTGCTACAGAGACAGCAGACAAGTTCGACGTTCTGGTAAATGTTCGCGGAGGCGGATATACAGGACAGGCTGGTGCTATCCGTCATGGTATCGCAAGAGCACTGCTTCAGGCAGATCCGGATTACCGTCCGGTCCTGAAGAAGGCTGGTTACCTGACTCGTGACCCGAGAATGAAAGAGCGTAAGAAATACGGTCTCAAAGCAGCTCGTCGCGCTCCGCAGTTCAGCAAGAGATAATCAACAAGTTCAAAATGCTTGGAAAGCCCGAAAATTCAACGTTTTCGGGCTTTTTTTAATGCCTGAAACGGCTGATTCCGATGACGAAATTTGAGAAAAATTGACAGCGTTTATACCGATTTTGTGGGGCTTACCAGGGGTTTACCGACCATTTTTGCCCCTAAAAGGGCTTACAAAAGGGTTTACCAAAGGCCAATTTTGGATCTTATACTTGACAAAAAATTTTATTGGGTTCTCAAATTAGAGAGCGATGGAAGGGAAAAATAGAGCATTTCACGAGTTTTGAGGAAATATGAGAAAATAAAATAACCTTTGCTTACATTACATAGAGTTTCCGTTTATTCATAAATGAATGGGAGCTCTTATTTTTTATCCTAAAAAGTAAGGGAGGGTTTTAGAATGAACATGTACAACACAGAATTGGGTGCCGGACCGGGAAAAGAGAACGAATTCTGTGCGCGCATTGCTACAGGAGACTATGATGCTGTAATCATCGGACACAGTCAGTTTGAACGAATTCCGTTGTCGCCGGAGAGACAGGAGCAGATTGACGATATTACAGTAGCTGTGGAGGAGTTTAAAAATCAGCGGGGCGAAAATTTCACAGTTAAGCAGATGGAGAAAATGAGAAAAACACTGGAAGTACGAATGGAAAAGCTGCGGGCCGTGGAACGGAAGGACGATGTCATCACGTTTGAACAGCTGGGCGTGGACCGGCTGTTTGTGGACGAAAGCCATGGTTTCAAAAATCTGTTCCTCTATACGAAAATGCGAAATGTGGCAGGATTGTCTACATCCGAAGCGCAGAAATCCTCTGATATGTTTATGAAATGCAGATATATGGACGAAATAACCGGAAGCCGCGGCGTAGTTTTTGCAAGTGGAACACCAGTCAGCAACTCCATGACAGAGCTTTATACGGTTATGCGGTATCTTCAGTATGATACTTTGCAGAAGAAAAACCTGAGTCACTTCGATAGTTGGGCTTCTACTTTTGGGGAAACTACAACAGCTATTGAGTTGGCACCGGAAGGAACCGGGTATCGGGCGAGAACGAGATTCAGTAAGTTCTTTAACCTGCCGGAGTTAATGAATATGTTTAAAGAAGTGGCAGATATTAAGACCTCCGATCAGCTGCAACTTCCAGTGCCGGAGGCAAAGTTTGAAACGGTGGTAGTAGAGCCGTCGGAGTATCAGAAGGAAATGGTACAGGCCCTTTCTGAACGGGCGGCGGAAGTTCACAGTGGAGATGTGGATCCATCTGTCGATAATATGCTGAAAATTACCAATGACGGACGGAAGCTGGGACTAGATCAACGGTTAATTAATCCACTGCTGCCAGATGATCCGGCCAGTAAACTGAATGAATGTGTACGGAATATCTTTCGTATATCTTATAACATCAGCAGTGATATTGTGTTCGTGAGTACTGCTTTTTCGAGGTGGATTGTGTACTTACAGGACAATAAGGTAAAGAAGCTGTCTCATGAAAATTATAGAATGTCTAAGTCTCAATACCGAAAAAAGCAGAAAATGAAATGTACAGAGGGATACCACGAACAAAAACTTCCGTCAGAAAATTTATTTGAGGTGATTCAATACATAAAAAATCACGATACAGGTACAGTGAAGAGGATGGCAAAGAAAAGCAGATTGGAAAAACTTCTGGAGATGGTCTGAAGATTCGAATTGCCTGAAAACCTCTGGCGAAACTTTAGGTTTCGTCAGAGGTTTTCAGGTTTTGAAATTAAAAAAATATATAGTAGTAAGAAGCTTATTGAATTTTACGAATCATTTGGACCATAGGCTGATCTTTATCCGGAATGCGGGAAATTTCTTTGAATGAATTATTTTGATAGAAACGGATCAGTTTCTCTGTATCTCGACATTCAATCATCATATAACGCCCACCGACAGCTTCAACAGAAGCAGCGATAATGTCACAGGCGAAGTTAATCAGCATTTCCCCGCTTATGGAGTCTTTGGGAACATTAGAATTTTTTGAGAACTGTCCAATCAGATAACAGGGGAAATCGCTGATAGTTTCTCGATGGATCTTTGCACTAAATCCGTCTAATTCTTTGCGCACGCGATTGGAAGTGCTGGCTGGAATTGTAAGAATTTTGAGCGCAAGAGAGATATACCCGTAAATGATTAACTGCTCATGGAAACCATCGGAATTTTCTAATTATTCCTGATCGCATATCAGATAAGTACGGGATTTTGATAAATTTTCAAAATCAACAGCTCGTTCGTGTAAAAAATGTTCGATATCCGCATCCTGCTCACAAGAAAAAGAAGACAAGAGCTGTGAGGTGACCCCTCAAAGTTAGACTTTTACGAGACGACTTCGGTCGTCTCGTTTT
>USDU01000003.1 GCA_900553635.1 uncultured Lachnospiraceae bacterium
GCAGGCAGAACACCAGCAGGGGAGCCGCCTGCGCCGGGGTGAGGGCCGCCGACAGGGCCGCCGTGGAACCAAACAGGATGATGAGGGTGGATACCACGCTCTCCTTGGCCAGGAAGCCCGTAATCAGTGCTGTGGAGATCCGCCAGTCGCCGAAGCCCATGGGCTTGAAGATCGGCGCAATCACACCGGCTACATGGGCCAGGATACTGTTCTGGGAATCCGTTACCTGGGTCAGATGCAGATCGAAGGTTTGCAGAAACCAGATTACCAGCGTCGCCATAAAGATAACGGTAAATGCGCGCTGCAGGAAATCCTTTGCCTTATCCCATAAAAGATGTCCCACGTTCTTTGCGCCCGGAAGCCGGTAGTTGGGCAGCTCCATAACAAAGGGGACCGCCTCGCCGCTGAACATGGTGTGACGCAGCAGCAGCGCCATCAGGATTCCCATCACGATTCCGCCAAAATACAGGGCAATCATCACCAGAGCCGCTTTTCCCGGGAAAAAGGCCGCCGCAAAGAAGCCATAGATTGGAAGCTTCGCCGAGCAGCTCATAAAGGGCGTCAGCAGAATGGTCATTTTCCGGTCACGCTCAGAGGGCAGGGTACGGCTGGCCATGACGCCCGGCACCGTACAGCCGAAGCCCACCAGCATAGGCACGATGCTTCGTCCGGACAGACCGATTTTACGCAGCAGCTTGTCCATAACGAAGGCTACGCGGGCCATATAACCGCTGTCCTCCAGCAGGGACAGGAAGAAAAACAGGGTGACAATGATCGGCAGAAAGCTCAACACACTGCCCACGCCGTTAAAGATACCCTCGCTCACAAGAGAATGGATGACGTCGCTGGCACCGCCTACCGTCAGCCAGTGATCTACAGCGGTTCCAAGCGCAGTAATGCCCTGATCCAGCAGATCCGACAAAAATGCGCCGATGACACCGAAGGTCAGATAAAAGACCAGGCCCATAATTCCCACAAAGCAGGGAATGGCTGTATATTTGCCCGTCAGAATCCGGTCAATTTTGACGCTGCGCAGATGCTCCTTACTCTCGTGAGGCTTTACCACCGTCTCATCGCAGACACTCTCGATAAAATCAAAACGCATGTGGGCAATGGCCGCCGCCCGATCCAGGCCACGTTCGGTCTCCATCTGGGTTACGATATGCTCCAGCATCTCTTTTTCATTCTGATCCAGATGCAGCGCTTCCAGAATCAGCTTGTCGCCCTCTGCCAGCTTGGACGCCGCGAACCGCACCGGAATCTGCGCTTCCCTGGCGTGATCCTCGATCAGATGCATAATGGCGTGCAGGCAGCGGTGTACCGCACCGCCGTCCTCATTGGCGTCGCAATAGTCGATTTCCTGGGGGCGCTCCTGATATTTGGCCACATGGAGGGCATGAGACACCAGCTCGTCAATACCCTCATTTTTCGCGGCTGAAATGGGAACCACCGGGATACCCAGCATCTCCTCCATGCGGTTGATGAGAATGGAGCCTCCGTTTTCCCGGACCTCATCCATCATATTTAAAGCCAGAACCATGGGAATATCCAGCTCCATGAGCTGCATGGTCAGATACAGATTCCGCTCAATATTCGTGGCGTCCACGATATTGATGATTCCCTTCGGATGCTCATTCAGCACGAAATTTCGGGTTACAATCTCCTCACTGGAATAGGGGGACATGGAATAGATACCCGGTAAATCCGTCACCAGGGTATTTTCTTTTCCGCGGATAGCGCCATCCTTTCGGTCTACGGTCACGCCAGGGAAGTTACCCACATGTTGATTGGAACCGGTCAGCTGGTTGAACAGGGTGGTCTTTCCGCAGTTCTGATTGCCTGCCAGCGCAAAGGTCAGCAGCGTTCCCTCCGGAAGGGGATTTTCTGTCTCTTTAAAATGATACTTTCCACCTTCGCCGAGACCCGGATGATCGATAGCTTCCCGTTTTACTTTGGGCTTCTGTTCTTTCGCGTCCCGGATATTTTCAATCTCGATTTTCTCCGCGTCCGCCAGACGCAGGGTCAGCTCATAGCTGTGAATCCGAAGCTCCATGGGGTCTCCCATGGGGGCCAGCTTCACCATGGTCACCTCGCCCTGGGGAATCAGTCCCATATCCAGAAAATGCTGCCGCAGCTCTCCCTCTCCGCCTACTGAAACGACGGTGGCGGTCTTCCCGATCGGTAATTCTCTTAATGTCATACTCTGCCTCTTTTACTTTTATCTTAATGAGAAATATTATCATTTGTCTTCCTCTGTAAAGGTATGACAGATGGACGTATTTGTCAAGTTATTTATGACAAACTTCTGCATTTCCTGACACAAAAATAAGACGCCCCCGATATCCGGAAGCGCCTTACATTCTCTGACATTTTCTGCTTTATTTTACGACTGCCTGGTCTACCACATAATCCATGATCTTATCATATAGAATACTGTTTTCGACGTCCTCTTTGCCGTACTGCTCCTCAAAGGCCTCGCCGGACTCTGCGCCGTACTGGCTTGCCAGTTCCTCCAGGCCGCTCTGGTACTCCTCGTCGGATACGGTCATGTTCTCAGCCTTACCGATGGCGTCGATGGCCAGGGTGCAGCCGATCTGGAACCTTGCGTTCTCCTCCAGCTTCTCATCGGTCATGCCGCTGTTGCTCAGAAAATCATCCAGGCTCATACCAAAATAGGACGCGTACTGCTCATACTGCTGCTTCTGCGTGTCCACCAGCGCCTGTACATCTGAATCCGCATATTCAAACTCGGAATCATTTACAATGGCTTCCATCACGTAGTAAGCCTTATCGGAATCCTTCTGCTGCTGCAGGCTCTCCTTCGTGGCTGCCACATACTCGTCCACAGTCTCATAATCAGTGTTCTTCTGCACGAAGGCATCGTTCCACTCCGCATCCACCTGCTCCTCGATGGCATTAATCGTTACATCAAATACCACGTCCTGACCGGCCAGATCCGGGTTCGGCGTGTAAGTATCCGGGAAGGTCAGCGGAAGCTCGAAGCTGTCACCCACATTTTTACCAATCAGACCGTCCTCAAAGCCGTCGATGAAGGAGCCGGAACCAATCAGAAGATCATATCCGCCCTCACTGGAGGAACCGCCTTCGAAAGCCTCGCCGTCCTTCTTACCCACGAAATCGATATTGACCCAGTCGCCGTCCTCTACCGTTGTCTTGTCCAGCTTCTGATATTCCGGATAGGAAGCCAGCAGGTTATCGATCTCAGACTGCACCTCATCGTCGCTTACCTCCACGTTCTCCTTCGCAATCTCCACGCCCTTATAATTGCCAAGCTTTGTAATCTTACTGTCCGGATACTGTCCCGCAATGCCGGAAGCCGTACTGTCTGTACTGCTATTGTCTGCTTCTGCGTTCTTGCTTTTTCCACAGCCGCCGGTCAGTACCAGGGTACACACCAGTGCAGCCGTAATCCATTTCTTTCTCATTGTATATTCTCCTCTTATTCTTTGTCCGAATCCGAAGTCAAACTCCCCTCTGTCTATCTGACCACGGATGCCGCTTTTCCTACCATATCATATTTTCTGCCCACGGTCAAGAAAAGGCTTCTTAAGCCTTTCTTAAATCCTTATAAAACCGGCGAAAACAGTCTGGAAAACTGTTCCTTGATCCGCACCAGACAAGAACGCTTTCCGTAGAGATATTCTGTCACCTGCGTGCAGACCTTCAGATCTTCCCGAAAAATCTCCTCCATCCGGCGGGCTATTCTGATACTGTAAATGACTGCGTTGACTTCGAAATTCAGCTTGAAGCTTCGGATATCCATATTAGCGGTGCCGTAGCAGCTGACCAGGCCGTCCACCACCATGCCCTTGGCGTGCAGAAAGCCGTTATCATACGTATAGCATTTGACCCCGGCTGCCAGCAGATCACCGATATAGGAGTAGGTCGCCCAGTACACAAAGGGATGATCAGGCTTACAGGGAATCATCACCCGCACATCCACGCCCGACATGGCCGCGATCCGCAGGGCGTCCAGCACTGCGTTATCCGGAATGAAATAAGGAGTCTGAATGTAGATACTCTTTCGGGCCTTGCTGATCATTTTCAGGTAGACGTTGCGGATATTCTGCCACTTGGAGTCCGGTCCGCTGGAAATAATCTGAATGGCTTCGCTGCCCGGCTTTTCCTCTGGCCGGTAAGTGAAATAGCTGTCACGGGCAAACAGATTCTGCTTTGTCGCGTAATTCCAGTCCAGAATGAACCGGATATGCAAAGCCAGCACCGCGCTTCCACGGATGCGCAGATGGGTGTCGCGCCAGTATCCGAATTTCGGCGACAGTCCGATATATTCCCGTCCGATATTGAAGCCCCCAACAAAGGCCGTTTTCCCATCAATTACTACGATTTTCCGATGATTTCGATAGTTTACACGAAGCTGCAGGCTTCCGAGAATAGCCGGAAAGAACTCGCCCACATGAATACCCAGAGATCGAATCCGCCTCCAGTCCGAGTGCTTCATACTCCGACAGCCCATGCTGTCATAGAGGATGCGGACTTCTACGCCTTCTTTTACTTTTCGCGCCAACAGTTCCTCAAAAGGCTTCCAGAGTTCGTCATTTCGGATAATATAGTACTGAATATGAATAAATTTCTCTGCCTTTTCAATCTCTTCATAGAGCGCCCGGAACTTCTCTTTGCCATCGGTGTATATCTCCACATCGTTGTCCGCTGTGTAGACCGCGTCCGCCGCCTCCAGATTCATCAGTACTGTGTCCGAGAACTTCCGAAGACGCGGATCGCTGGGCGCGAACTCGTCCCGAAAGATGCTTTCCTCCTGCCCCCTTACGGCCGAATACATGGCGTCCTCGATTTCCTTTGTCCGGAACATCTGTCTCTTATGAAAATCATAACCGATAATAAAATACAGGAAGATGCCCAGAATCGGGATAAAATACAGCACCAGCAGCCAGGTCCACACGGTCTTCGGATCTCGGCGCTCGAAAAATACAAT
The DNA here is from genome assembly GCA_900553635.1 of uncultured Lachnospiraceae bacterium. The sequence goes on from USDU01000003.1 coordinate 4,973, forward strand.
GACAATCGACAGTATAATATTAATAAAAATCAGATGCTCCATCCAGAAATTTGCCATCCGGATGAGAAAATGTCCCAGCCAAATCAGATTTTCCATACCCTCATCTCCTGTTACGACTTTCCTGTCTTCAGGCTGTATTGAACTGTTACCTGCATTCTACCATTTTTCCTTGCACTTTACCATAAAAACTGCTATAATATCACTCATGTGAATGACCCAGGAGGAATAAGTTTATGTCAAAGCTTACCATCGCATTAATCGTGATTCTGCTGGTGCTGGTTGTGGCGCTGGTGGTTCTCTATTTTGTAGGAAGAAAAGCGCAGCGCCGTCAGATCGCCCAGAAGGAGCAGATGGACGCAGTAGCACAGACCGTCAGCATGCTGATCATCGACAAGAAAAAGCTGAGGCTGTCCCAGTCAGGCCTGCCGGAGCAGGTCATTGAGCAGACCCCGAAGCTTCTTCGCCGGAACAAGATGCCCATCGTCAAAGCCAAGGTTGGTCCCAGGATCATGACCCTTGCCTGTGACGCTCAGGTATTCGAACTGCTTCCGGTCAAGAAGGAAGTCAAGGTCGTAGTCAGCGGTATCTATATCACCGAGATTAAGAGCGCCCGCGGCGGACTGGAAGTGCCGGAGAAGAAGAAAAAAGGCTTCTTCAAGCGTCTGTTTAACAAGTAAATAATGCGAAAAGCAAAGCAGGAGTTCCGATTCAGAACTCCTGTTTTTTATGCTTCCGGCGTCTGGAGACTTAAGTTTCCCGCCTCCCGGGGCCGGATATTCATTTTAATATTGCATTCAGCCAGATGCTCCTCATTGACCTCCAGCACATAATCCACCGCTACGTCAATGGCATCCTCCGTCTCTTCCACCTTTACATCTCTGGCCAGAATGCTAAGATCCAGAATTCCATAAGGCGTCTGATAACGGGTTAAAGTCTTCTTTCCCTTTTCAAATATCATCCGGGTATTCGTCAGTCCCCGCTTCATAACCTCCAGGGAATTGTCCCCAATTTTAATGGTGTTGCTGATATGACCGCTTAAGCCTTCCACAACCTCATCGTAGACCACGTAATGCTTGCCGTTCCGGTTATAATAATCCCCGGCTGTAACGACCTCCACATTACCGTCCTCTTCCTCTATCATATGAAGACCTGCAATACTCAGCAGAATCTCTTTTTTCACCTCTGATACACCTCTGTTTCTAATATTCTTCGATCGGAACCTGCTTCGCCGTTGTAATATCAATGGGCAGAATGGAATCCGCGAAGGCCCGGAACTTTTCCGCCTGATCACTGACAAAGAATTCATAGGGATTCTCCTCGATCTTACTGCCGCCGCGATTCTCTATATTCTCCCGTCTAAGAAGCTGCTTCAGCTCCATCGCCGTCTCATAGGCCGGGTTCACCAGCACCACATCCGGTCCCATAATGTCTGCCACCATGGAACGCAGAAGCGGATAATGGGTGCAGCCTAAAATCAGCGTATCAACCTTTCGTTCCTTCATTTCCTGCAGATAGCGCTCCGCCACTATACGGGTCACCGGATCCTTGCGCCAGCCCTCTTCCACCAGGGGTACAAACAGGGGACAGGCCTTTTCAAACACCTGTGCCTCAGGACGCAGGCTCTGTATGTATTTCTGATAAATATGACTTCCCACGGTAGCCGCCGTACCGATGACGCCGATATTACCGCCGATGCTCTCTCTGGCTGCCACGCGGGCTCCCGGACGCACCACGCCGATCACCGGGATATCCATCTCCTGCTGCAGTGCCTCCAGCGCGTAGGCGCTGGCTGTATTGCAGGCCACCACGATGACCTTCACGCCTCTGGTCTTCAGAAAGCGGGCAATCTGACAGGAATAGCGGATAATCGTCTTACCGCTTTTACTTCCATAGGGAACCCGCGCCGTATCTCCGAAGTACACGATCCGCTCCTCCGGAATCTGACGCATAATCTCCCGCGCCACCGTCAGGCCGCCGATTCCGGAATCGAAGACGCCGATGGGGGCCTCTCTTAAATCATTCATCTGTTTCTCCTATATAAGCCTCCGGCTCTTTCTGGTTCAAAAATGTGAGATATCGAAACCGGATCCGCACTTCTTTTTCCGCCGCCCCCGGCATACAGTAATCCGGGTACAGGCCGCCCCACCAGGCTGTCTGCTCTACGCGGACAGGCTTCGATTTCTGTACATATCCGGCGTACAGGCAGGTTCCCGCCGCTCCCAGAAGCAGCGATAAGATAAGCAATGCAAGCTCCCCATGCCTTCTGACATAAGTTTCGATATCTTTTTTCCATTTATTTTCAAGTATTTGTTTTATTATATTCATGGCTCCTCCTGGAAAATCATTTTCCAGAGGATACCCTGTTTTTTGCTTTTTATGCGAAGCTTTTATGCCTTCTCCGCTTTCTTTTTCTCATTTTCCCGGATGGCGGCCAGAATTGCTTCTTTCTGGTTATCGATATGCTGTCCTACCATGGTACACACGGCTTCCTTATCACCGTTCCTGATGTTCTCAAAGATGGCCTGATGCTCGCCGTCCAGCTTCTCATGGCTGTGCGTATCCTTTAAGTACTCCAGACGGTAACGGTACATCTGCTCCCGCAGATTGTTCAGAATACTGATCAGGCGTTGATTGTCCGTAGCCGCGTAAATGATATCGTGGAACTTCACGTCCGCCGCCGCCAGGCTGGTGTAATCGTCGGAATCCTTCAGCTTGCGGAATTCCTCACCGGCCTCGGCAAGCTCATCAAGAAGCTCCGGCGTAATCCGGTCGCAGGCGATCTCCGCCGCCATTACTTCCAGTGTGCGCCGCACCTCCAGCACATCCTTCAAATCCTTTTCCGTAATGCTGGCCACGATGGCTCCCCGTCTCGGAATCATCACAACCAGACCTTCCAGCTCCAGTTTCCTTATGGCCTCACGGATCGGCGTACGGCTTACGCCCAGACGGTCTGCCAGATGAATCTCCATCAGACGTTCGCCCGGTTCCAGCTCGCCTCTTAAAATCGCCTGCCGCAGGGTCTGAAATACCACGTCCCGCAGCGGAAGATATTCATTCATAGTTGCGTTAATTTCCTGACTCATCAGCCATTCCTCCTGTTGTTATTATACGGTGTGGTCAGAAACAGCTGCTTCGCCAGGCGGCTTTTGCGAATGGCCGCCATCGCTCTGCGGGCCTGCATCCGATCTTCATAAATACCGAATACGGTGGGGCCGCTGCCGCTCATCAGGGCTACAGCCGCTCCATTCTCTTCCATAGTCTCTTTCAGCTTTCCGATGACCGGGTAGGCGCTCGCGGTCACTGTTTCCAGTACATTGCCGTCCCGTAAGGCCTCTGCCATACCCCGGAGATCCTGCTTTTTCAGGGCGTCCAGAATGCCGTCGATATCCGGATGCTGCTCCGGTCTTAAATCATTGGCATGCAGGTTCTCATAGACATATTTGGTCGATACGCTGATACCTGGCTTGGCCACCAGAATGTTGCAGGGCGGCATGGGCGGTAAGGAAGTCAGCCTCTCTCCGATACCCTCAGCCAGGGCGGTTCCGCGCATGATACAATAGGGCACATCGGCGCCGATCTTCACACCGCGCTCCATGAGCTGCTCCTGGGACAGGCCCAGACCGTACATGCGGTTCAGGCCGTAGAGAACAGCCGCCGCGTCGGAGCTTCCGCCTGCCATACCTGCTGCTACCGGGATATATTTCTTCAAATCAATGGAAAGTCCGCCCGGAATGTCAAACTCCTCAAATAGCAGATTCGCAGCCTTATATACCAGATTATTTTCATTGGCGGGCAGATAGTAGAGATTCGTTCTGACCCGGATTCCTTCTTTGTCCTGCTTCACCAGCGCAAGACGATCAAAAATACGCACTGTCTGCATAATCATCCGTACGTCATGATATCCGTCTTCCCTTTTCCGGAGCACGTCCAGGCCCAGATTGATCTTTGCCAGTGCTTTTAACTGCATCTTATCCATAGTATTGTACTTCCTGTGTTTTTTGTATACACAGTATAGCAAAAATGGGGATAAAATGCAAGAAATCTTTACCCCCATCTCTTTCCATTTTCCTGTCTCTTATTGTATTTCGTAACTGTTCAGTACCTGACCAGTTACGAATGCAAAATCCATGAAAATCGGCTTCGCCGATGGGATTTTGCACTCCCAAATCATGTTCATACGCCCTCAGCAGCTAGTGCTTCGGGCTGTTCTGAATAGTTACCGCACTTCTTTTATCAGAATCAGCTTCTTTCCGGGCCGGATCTCCTCCGGCGCGCAGCCGTTGATTTCACAGATGCGCTCTCCCGTGCTGCGACAGCTTTTCGCGATCTCCCATAGCGTATCGCCGGGCTGTACCGCGTAAAGCACAAAAGCAGGCAGCGCTTTCAGAGCCGTCAGATCCAGCGGCTCCTCTGTCACGGACACCACATGCTCCGCCCGCTCCTTTGCCAGCACCAGGATCTGCAGCAGTACCACACCCTTCACATCCATCTCCGTCCCGCTGACCATATCCACCGCAAGCTGGTCGAGGATAGCATCCAGATACCAGACGCTGTCCTTTGTCATGCCCGGCACCTCGATAAGCTGCTCAAATGGAATCGCTTCTTTCCGACATAGAATCGGATGGCTGTCATCCGAGGTGATGTAAAGCACTTCCACCTGTACGGCGCCTTCTACCCGAAGTCCCTGCTCCACAGCCGTACAGTCATCCAGCTTCACCTCTCCGCTGCTGTGACAAATCTGCAGAATCTGCATATCCGTCTGCTCCGTGGTCATCCGGCCCGATACCCGGCACCTGGAAGCACTGTTAATCAGAAGGCGCTCGTAGTCCGTCTCCGCCTTTTCCGGAATCAGCTCTTTTTTCAGGCTGTATACATCAGCCACCAGATCGACGCCTTCCTCCTCATACATGCGGATATCCAGGTTCAACACCGCGTCCACATGAAGCACCCGCAGCTCACCGTCGTAATCCGGCTTCACCTCCAGCTCCGCCCCTGCCAGCACAGCTCCCAGACTGGCCGCAATGCCCTCCCTGCTGCCATGAACATCAATATGGCTGTTAAAGGGAACGCTCTGCTCCAGCCATCCGGTTTTCTGCTCCGTTTCCTCGCTCTCATAGAGTACGAATACCCCCAGCTCACCCTTGATCAGGATTTCATCCTCACCGGGTCGAAGCTCCATGCCGCGTAAGGTCACGTCCTGCCAGATGAGTTCCCGGATATTGGGCTTATTGGCCGGAAGAATAATTTCATCCTTAATGCGGCAGGTATCTTTCTTCTGCACCGTCAGAGCCGCAGCCGTCCGGTGCTCGGTCCGGATTTCCGCCTGTTCCCCGCCCTCCAGGGCTGTGGTCAGGGCTTCCTCCGCCAGTTCCTCCACAGTCAGCTCCAGGGTTCCCACAGCCTTGATTCCCATTTTCCGGGAATTGATGAGAACTGCAAAGAGATCCTCCAGGATGCCGTTCAGCTTCAGGCTGTCGCCGTCTTTCGCCCCCTCCACATTCATATTTTCCTCAAATGGAATCTGTCCTTTGACGCTATGTAGACCGCCCTCATCTGAATCGTCAAGATAAAGGACATAAAAACGCAGATTTCCGCGTATCAGCGCCCGGCCATTTTCTACCCGGACTTCCCCGATCTCCAGATCGCCTTTCTCCTGTACAATCATACTCACATCCGGCATGGTCTCCGGAATATTATAATCATCGTCCAGCGTCATCTGACTGACCGCTTTTCCCTTCTGTCTGGTCATACGGATGGTTCTGCGGACAAGCTCCATAAATTTCTGCCTCCTTATTTTCCTTTTATCTAATCTATGCCCGGTTTTACTGAAATACCACCGGTTTATCCAGATAAGCGATTCGCACCGTAAGATACGGAAAGCTTTTCTCCTTCCCGGATCCTTCCTCCGGTCCCGGACCGATGAGACTGGTGTCGAAATAGATGGCATTTTCCGTCAGGTACAGGTCATTTACTGCGATGCTGTAGCCGCCGGTCTCCTGCTGTCCGTATCCCACGCACAGATACAGCCCGTCGTTTTCCTCATAAGTCAGTTTGAAGCTTTCGGTTTTCTTTTCCTCCAGAATATCGTAAAGTTCATCCGGCAGCTCCCGTCCCGATACGATGGTGTAATCCAGATCGGAAAGCTTTTTTGTGGCATTGGTCTGCATTTTACAGCCGATAAAGCTTAAGGAAAGCAACAGCATAAAAATTGCCGCTATCATCCGTTTTCCTGTCATTTTCTTTTTACCGCCTCCCTGTCTTTATCTATATCTATGGCGCCCGGGCACGTCCCATTCCCTTTTCTGTCCCGCCTGTGCCTTCCCGGCGACTGATATTTTAGGGAAATCCCCCGTAATCCTTGTTTTTTCATGGCTTTTTTATTATAATAGCGGAAGGTGAAGCTTCACCCCAAGGAGGAGAATTATGCGTTTAAAAATGACTACCGCCGAGGATCCGACCAATTACCGGTACAGCGGCGTTCTGGCACACCCAACTTCCTTCCCGTCCCCCTACGGAATCGGTGATTTTGGAAAGGGCGCCTATGATTTCATAGATTTTCTGGCCGAGAGCGGGCAACATCTGTGGCAGATTCTGCCCATGGTACCCATCACCTCATTCGGCAACTCACCCTATCAGGGCTATTCCGTGTTTGCGGGCGAATCGCTTCTCATCAGCCCTGAGCTGCTTCTGAAGGCCGGACTGCTGGATCAGGGCGACCTGCAGAATATTCCGAATTTCGACCCGGGTCGGGTGGATTATGACCGGGTACGCGAATACAAGTATCCCCTTTATAAGAAGGCCTTTGAGTGCTTCGAAAAGTCTGAGGATTCGGATCTTCAGAAAAACTACGATGAATTCTGCCAGAAAAACGAGGACTGGCTCGCCGATTACTGCCTCTACATGGCCCTGAAGGAGGAGCAGGACAATCTCCCCTGGACCAAATGGCCCGAGGCCCTGCGGAATCTGGATAAGCAGAACCGGGCATTCTGGGAGGAGAAACTGAAAATGGGCATCCATTATCAGGCTTTCCTGCAGTTTATGTTCGATACCCAGTGGTATGCGCTGAAAAAATATGCCAACGACAAAGGCATTGCCATCGTAGGCGATATTCCCATCTTCGTATCCCCCGACGGCGCCGACGTATGGGCCAACCGGAAGCTGTTCCAGGTGGATACCAAGGGTTATCCGTCCGCAGTGGCAGGCGTTCCGCCCGACTATTTCAGCGCTACCGGCCAGAAGTGGGGCAATCCGCTCTACGACTGGAAGGAACATAAAAAAGAGGGCTACCGTTGGTGGATCGACCGGGTAAAGCATCAGCTTGACCAGGTGGATTATGTGCGCATCGACCATTTCCGGGGCTTCGAGGCCTATTGGGAGGTTCCGGTGGACGCTGAGACAGCCATGACCGGCGAGTGGAAAAAGGGACCGGGCGCGGATCTGTTTCTGGCCATCCAGAAAGAGCTGGGCGACGATCTTCCCATTTTCGCAGAGGATCTGGGCCTGATTACACCCGAAGTGGTAGCGCTTCGCGACCAGTTTGACTTCCCCGGAATGCGGATTCTGCAGTTCGCCTTTGAGGGCGGTGAAAGTACTTTCCTGCCCCACCAGTTCGATACCCGCAACTGCATCTGCTACACCGGAACCCATGACAATGACACCACTGTGGGCTGGTATCAGCACACATCCGAATATGCCCGTGACAAGGTACGCCGCTATATGAACACCGACGCTTCCAGCGTCAGCTGGGATTTCATCCGGATCTGCCTGGGCACCGTTGCCCGCTACGCTATTTTCCCGGTACAGGATCTTCTGAAGGTGGGCAGCGACTGCCGCATGAACACGCCGGGAACCGCCGAGCATAACTGGGAATGGCGTTTCCGCGAAGGCGAACTGAACTCCGGCATGGCCGGCGGACTGCGCCAGATGACGGAATTGTTCGGACGATAGGAGGCTGCCATGATACGTTTAATACTTGTAGCAATTGTGCTTTTTGGCTTTCTGATTCTTGGAATTCCGCTTCTGCTCATTGAGTGGGTAATTGGAAAATTTAACCAGAAATGGAAGGATTACAGTTCTCTTCGCCTGGTGCAGGGCGCGTTTAAGCTAATCATGTTCATGACCGGCGTAAAGCTCACGGTCATCGGCGAGGAAAATGTGCCAAAGGACAAAGCGGTGCTCTATGTGGGCAACCACCGCAGTTATTTCGACGTGGTGATGACCTACGCCCGCTGTCCGAGGCTTACCGGCTATGTGGCTAAAATCGAAATGCTGCGCTATCCGCTCTTACGGGACTGGATGAAGAATCTCTACTGCCTGTTCCTGGATCGGGATGACATTAAGGCCGGACTGAAAACGATTCTCAAGGGAATGGAATATATTAAAAATGGAATCTCCATCTGCATTTTCCCGGAGGGAACAAGAAATCACCACGATGAGCTGCTTCCCTTTAAGGAAGGCAGCATGAAGATGGCTGAGAAAACCGGCTGTCCGATTATTCCCATGGCCATTACCAATTCCGCGGAGATTTTCGAGGATCACATCCCGTTTATCCACCGTTGTCATGTGATTCTGGAGTACGGCGAGCCGATTCTGGTCTCCGAGCTCTCCAAAGAGGAGAAAAAATTCCTGGGTGCTTATACCCAGCAGAAGATTCAGGCAATGCTGGATAAGAATAAGGCATTGTTATAATTAGGAGGATATTATGAAAATCGTAGTTTTAGCCGGAGGAACCAGCACCGAGCGTGATGTGTCCCTGATTTCCGGAAGCAATATTTACCGCGCACTGAAAAAGAAAGGCCATGACGCCATTCTGGTTGATCTGTATCTGGGCTATGAAGGTGACCTGGCTATCAATGAAGATATTTTTAAGGCAAATGTGGAATGGGATAAGGATGTAACCGCCATCTCTGCAGAACAGCCGGATCTGTCTCATCTGAAGGAGCTCCGCAAGGACGGCGGCAAGAGCCTGTTCGGCCCCAATGTGCTGACGCTCTGCGATATGGCTGACATCGTATTCCTGGGACTTCACGGAGCCAACGGCGAAGATGGCCGCGTACAGGCCACCTTCGATCTGATGGGCATTCCCTATACCGGAACCGATTATCTGAGCAGCGCTATCGCCATGGATAAGAGCCTGTCCAAGCAGATGTTCCGTGCGGCAGGAATCCCGACCCCGAAGGGAATCACCGCTAAGAACGGTCAGAAGATTGACCCGTCCACTGTCCCCTATCCCTGCATGGTAAAGACCACCTGCGGTGGATCCAGCGTGGGAACCTACCGTGTGGAGAAGCCCGAAGAGCTGCAGAAGGCCCTTGACGATGCTTATTCCTTCGGCGACGACGTCATCATCGAACAGTTCGTCTCCGGCCGCGAGTTCTCTGTGGGCGTAGTAGACGGCAAGGCTTACCCGATCATCGAGATTGCGCCGATTCACGGCTTCTATGATTACAAAAATAAATACCAGGCCGGAAGCACCATCGAGACCTGCCCGGCAGATCTGCCCAAAGAGCTGACTCAGAAAATGCAGCACTACGCAGAGATGGTATTTGAAGCACTTGGCATGCGCTCCTATGCCCGCATGGACTTCATGCTGGATACAGAAACCCTGGAAATGTACTGCCTGGAAGCCAACACGCTGCCGGGTATGACGCCCACCAGCCTGCTGCCCCAGGAGGCTGCTGCTTTGGGCATGTCCTTCGAGGATCTGTGCGAAAAGCTGATTCAGGTTTCCCTGAAAAATCAAGAGGTATAAATGATGAAGCATATGTCTTTAGCAGAAATTGCAACAGCCTGCGGCGGTACCTATGTGGGCGATGACAGCTTAAAAACTGTCGAGGTAAACGGCGTGGTCATTGACAGCCGCAAGGTAGAGCCCGGCTATCTCTTCGTGGCCGTAAAAGGCGAGCGGGTTGACGGCCATACCTTCATTCCGTCCGTCTTCGACAAGGGCGCAGCCTGCGTCCTCTGTGAAGACGCGCCGGAGCAGCCTGCCGGACCTTATATCCAGGTTGCTTCCACGCTGGAGGCCCTGAAAGCTCTTGCCGCTTATTACCGCAGTGCCCTGACCATACCGGTGGTGGGGATCTCCGGCAGCGTAGGCAAGACCAGCACAAAAGAAATGATTGCCTCGATTCTCGGACAGCATTTTCACGTACTGAAGACCGAAGGCAATTTCAATAACGAAATCGGCCTGCCGCTGACCATCTTCCGCATCCGAGAAGAACACGAAGCGGCAGTCCTGGAAATGGGAATCAGCGACTTCGGCGAAATGACCAGGCTTGCCAGCATGGCAAAGCCGACTGTCTGCGTTCTCACCAATATCGGCCTCTGCCACCTGGAAAACCTGAAAACCCGGGACGGAATCCTGAAGGCCAAAACCGAAATGTTCGACCAGGCCATGCCAGGCGCGCAGATCATCGTAAATGGCGACGACGATAAACTCATCACACTAAAAAACCGAACCCCGCAGCCGACCTTCTTCGGCCTAGATCCTTCTCTGGATCTCTACGCCGAAAACGTGGAAAACTTAGGGCTGGCCGGTAGCCGCTGCGACTTCGTGACCAAAGCAGGCCGCTTCACCGCCACCATTCCGATACCCGGCCACCACATGGTCTACAACGCCCTGGCCGGTACAGCCGTAGGCCTGGCGCTGGGTCTAACCCTGGACGAGATCCGGGCCGGAATCGAGACTCTGAAGCCCGTCAGCGGTCGAAACCATCTGATCCATACGGACAAATGGGATATCCTCGACGACTGTTATAACGCCAACCCAGTCTCCATGGCCGCGTCCCTGGACGTGCTGACCAACGCACTGGGCCGTAAAGTAGCAATCCTCGGCGATATGGGCGAGCTGGGTGAAAACGAAAAGCTACTCCATTACAACATAGGCTGCCACGCCGCCGACAACCAGATCGACGCCATCTTCGCCGTAGGCGAGCTGTCCAAAGAGCTAGTAAAAGGCGTACATGCAAAAGATCCGGACGGTAAGCTTATCTGTAAACACTTTGATACAAAAGAGGCTCTCTTCGAGGCGCTGCCGCTGCTGCTGATGCAGGGTGACTCCATTCTGGTAAAAGCTTCCCATTTCATGGAGTTCCCGGAGATCGTAAAGTGGCTCGAAGATCACGGCAACTAAGACAGCCGGAGACCAAGCGAAAATTTTCCACACACAAGTATACTATTGAGAACCAGGGCAGGGACTTTGTAGTTCTCCAGTGTCCGATAAACGCTGTACACTGGAAAACAACAAAGCCCCTGCCCGTCCGTCTTCACATACCATTATTTCATTATTGCCCCCGCAACAGATCATTCGCTACCGGCGCATAAAACTCCCTCTGAAAGGTATCAAAATCATACCCCTTCCCCAGCAGCCACATCAGCTTCGCCACCAGCGCCTCCGTCGTCATATCATAAGCCTGCAACAGATGATAGCGCGACATCGCCTTAAAGCCCACCTCGTAGAGCTCCACATCACTGCCCTCCAGCATAACCTGCGTCGCAATCACCACAATACAATTTTTCCGTGTCAGGCTTTCCAGCTTATCCAGAAAATTCCGCTCATCCGCAAAGGGAATGCCGCCTACGCCGTAACTCTCAATGATAACCGCGTCATAATTATCTCCAATGTAATCCAGAATATCCGGTTTGATACCCGGTACCAGCTTCAATAAGAAAACCTTCGGTGCCAGCTTCTGTGAGAAACTGACCGGCTTATCTTCGCCCTTCAGCTCCACGTAACGCACCACCCGGTCATTGTCCACGAAAGCCGCTATCGGGTAGTTGATGCTGTCAAAGGCATTGAAGCTCTTAGACCGGACCTTACGGGCCCTGGTCCCCAGAATCACTTCGCCGTTAAATACCAGATAGACACCATTGACATTTTCCTCGCAGGCAAAGCGGAAGCTGTCTCTCAAATTCTTGCGCGCATCGGTGATGGTTTTCACCAGCGGTTTTTGAGAACCTGTGATCACGATGGGCTTATGCGGATTCTGAATCATGTAGGACAGAGCCGCAGCCGTATATGCCATGGTATCCGTCCCGTGTGTGATTACAAAACCATCATAATTGTCAAAGTTTTCTTCTACAGCCTTTTCAATCATCTGCCAGTGCTCCGGCTGAATATTGGTGCTGTCCACGTTCAGCAACGGAAGAATCTCAATCTCGCAGAAATCCGTGATCTCCGCAAGACTTTTCCGGAGATCTTCCGGGGTAATCCCCGGGCGGAGACCCTCGTCCGTATCTACCGACGCAATAGTTCCGCCTGTCAGAATCAGTAATATTCGTTTCATTAAAATTATCCCTTTCTTCTACTATAAAAAACCCTCTACATAAGCCTGTGATTTCGTTTGTATATATGTATATCACATGTATATCACAGAAATACATAATGGTCAATAGGTTTTCTGAAATTTTCTGTTCTCCCATTGATACTTGTCTGAAATACCTTTATAATAAATTTAAATTCATCTGTTTATTAAAGAATTTAGGAGAAGTAGAGCTATGGCATTGACTTTGAATCAGAAAAATCTTTCCGCCACGGAGACGATTCTGGAACAGCTTCGAAATGACATTAATAATTTTGTTTATGACGAGCATTTTATTACAGAAGCAGAAGTTTCCGCACACTTTCAGGTAAGTCGGACCCCTGCAAGGGAAGCATTAAATACCCTGTGCCAGGAAGGAATCCTCGATAAGATTCCAAGAAAGGGCTATCTCATCCGCAAGCTTTCGTTCTCCGAGCTGCAGCAGCTCTGCCAGTACCGCTCCATTCTGGAATGCGGGGCCGTGGAATACGCAATACGATTTGCTTCCGACTCTGAACTGGACAAAATCTCTGAACTGGCCAATCAGAAAATCGATCCGGACGATCCGGATTTCTATAACCAATATCATGCGCTGAACCTGACTTTTCATCTTTCTATCGCCAGGCTCACAAAAAATGTATATCTCATCTCCGCCCTTGAAAATGTATTTAACCGGCTTCGCAGAGATCTCCTGATAGACGGACGTTCTAATCTGGAGAATTCTCTCGATATGCATATTCAGCTTGCGGCTGCCATGAAGAAACGGGATCTGGAACAGGCGCATCGTATCACCGCCGACCAGATCGATTTTGTAGAAAAACGACTTTATCTGCATTGAGCCTCCATTCTGTCATCTCATCTCTAAAATGTAATTATTTTATATTTTCGAAAGTGCATGAGTATAAAAAAATATCCCCTGCATCGCTACAGGAGATATTTTTTATACTCTTTTACTGCACGAACCCATCCTGCACAATATCCTGAATCACCTCGGTGGGAATCACAAATTCCACGCTGCCCATGCTCATGGGAGCCACTTCTCCTTCGTCAAATACGATAACCAGCCTGCCCTCCTCGTTGATGTAGAAGGTGGTGTCCGCTGTAATAGACTTGAAATCCCATTCCGGAATATCGCTGTCCAGCCAGTAAGTGACATTCTCATCGGCAGCCATCTGCTCCTTCATCTGCTCCTTAATATTCGCTGTAATCGGATCGATGAAGTTGGTGCCTTTTTTGAAGATACCGCTTAAGTTAATCATCTTACCGGTCTGCTTGTCGATATGGTATATTTTTACTGTTTCTTCGCCGCTGGCCATGACTACCAGCTTGTCAAAGCGGATAGAGAAAAGGCGGTCCGAATCGGTAATCACCTGATAATCCAGATCCACTGCCTGATATCCCTGGCCATCTGCGGCCTCCACGTCTGCCTGATACTGGGCAATAATCTCGTCGGTGTATTCCTGGATGCTCTGGTTGATGGCGTTGGTGCTTTCCTGATTGACGGTGCCGTCTTCATTTTTCACCTCTACCTCCGGCACCTTAACGTCGGCGTACATCTGATTGGTGCTGTCCTGATATTCCCGGAAGGTGACAACCTCCGCGATAGCTCCGATGACCGGTATTTTCGCCATGGCGTGGGCGATGCTTGCTCCGGAATTGGCCATAACTGTGATGGCGATCAGTGCGGCTGCGGCCGCTCCTCCGACGGTTTTTGCAAAGGTAATCATTTTATTATTTTTCTTTTTCATGGGCTTCTTCTTCCTTTCTATGGTGGTCTGTCGTTCCGTTTCCATATCTTTTTTTGCTTCCCGGATGCCTGTCTCTACGCGCTGTCTCAGCTCTGCGGGAATGAAAATCTCATGGTATTCCTGATTCATTTTATCTAACCTCTCATCCTTCATAGCGCAGCTCTCCTTCCGTTAATTGAACCCGGAGCTTCTTCAGGCTCCGATACAATATGGTTTTGACGGTATTCGTATTTTCGTGCAGAATACGGGCGATGTCATCCAGCTTCTGATCTTCGAAAAACCTTAAGATCACCACTGCTTTTTCCCGCTCATCCAGAATTTTCAAGGCCTCCAGGGTATCGAAGTCCTGATAGGTATCCTCTTTGCCGGTCTCGCCTGCCGCATCAAGTTCTGTCTCATTTTTCCGGCTGCGGATGTAATCCACGGCTGTATTCATCACAATGCGCCAGAGCCAGGTGCGGATGTAGCTCTCCTGCTGTACCTTGGACGCATTTTTTATGGCTTTATATACACTTTCCTGTACGATGTCCAGGGCGTCTTCTTCGTTTCTTACGTAAGTGTAGGCCAGCCGGTACATGGCTTCGTAGCTGTCCAGGATCTGGTCTTCCACTTTTTGCTGTAAAGACGGTGTCTTCATCTTTCGTTACGCTCTCCTTCCTATTTCTTCACTTCTATCTATTAGACGGCACGCTTTTATAAAAAGTTTTGAGAATTTTATCTTTTTCATTTTCTGCTATAAAAATTACCCTGAAGAAAAGCCTGTGTCAACCGGCATTTTCTGTCAAGGTAATTTCAAATTCTCTCTATCGCTTTTAGAAGCTGTGTCCGCCTCCAGAGCTGCCTCCGGAATCGCCTCCTCCGGAACTGCCTCCGCCGCCGCTGAAGCCGCCACCGCCGCCGGATCCGGAGCTTTCGGATTCGGTATAGGTGTAGGTGCGTATACACTCTTTCGTGGTCTTCAGGGTGAATTTATTGGTTTCGAAGGGCTTCACGTTCCATTTTTCTTTGCTCGCCGTCATGCTCCGCGATATGCGCAGGTACAGATAATTGATCAGAAAGCCCAGGATAATCGCCAGGAACAGGTTGTTGATACGCTGCATGGGCCGCCGGATACTGCTGCCGGTGAGAAGACGCTGACACTGCTCGAAGGCTCCGATGGCGCAGTCATCGTAGCGTCTGGCACTGGCCAGGCGGTAGATATTATCCGTAATGGAGTTGGCGTCCCGGTTGCGAATAATGTGGCGGGTGGGGCCGGTACAGTACAGATAGATTTCCCGGTTATACATGTCGATGGCGAACATGACCACCGGCGCTTTCTTGGAACTGCCATAGTAACCCGCGCAGATCTTCTCGCAGACCGTCGCCGTGTCGGAAGCTTCATATTCGTCCGTGGTATAGAAAATGACGTTAGCGTACTCGGAGATAGGCTCCATGCTGGCCAGAACCGCCTCCTTTTCGTCGTCTCCCACCAATTCTGCCTTGTCCCGGTAAATGACGTCGTAACCCAGGCCGTCATAATATTCCGGCTCGTCGGGATTACGGGTGGAGCCGGTACCGTCTGTAGCTGTTAAGGCTGAGATCTGCTTTTCTGTCACCTCTGCCTTAGACGTCTGCGCCTGTTTCACAGCTGTTTCCGCCGAAATTCTTTCCACGAAAAAACTGCCCAGACCGACGCCCAAAATCACCGCGCACACAATCCCTGTTTTACAAAGAAGGCGCTTTTTCTCTCTCCTTCTACTCACGGTTATGCCCTCCTTTGTATAGCTCGAACTGCGGCATGGGCCGGGAACAGCTCAGGTTGTAGTCTCGGATGATTTCCAATAGCATCAGAATATCTACGCCGAAAGCCGCCATAATCGCTCCGTAATACCACAGGTCCTCCACCGGGTTTACATAAGCTGTCACTCCAAGTAGCAGCGTCACAAACAGGCAAATCCAGTCTGCCGGAAGGGTCCGGGTCCGATTTTTCCAGAGCTTCGTCCGCTTCGGCATATCCTTCAGCAAAATTACCAGCTGGAACGCCGCCGAAACCAGCGCCAAAAATATCTTCAGTGACTTGCTGCTCTCTATGTAGGCGGTATCGCTGAAAATGACTATGATAAAGGCAAGCAGGAAAATTGCGATGGGCGCTCCGATAATGCAGGCCACCACAACCAGAGCTATCCGCCATTTATCGTTGTTCAGATGCTTTTTCCGATGCTTCTTCTTTACTTTATATTCCCGCTCAATCTCACGCCGGTACAGCTTTTGAATATTGGAATGCCAGAGCAGGCACAGCACCATGTTAAACAGCGCCGTAATACCCAGCATGGTCTTCGCCGTAAACATCAGATCCTGAAACAGGCTGAACACCACGAACAGTACGGCTGCAATAATCAGAGATACTTTCGTAAATTTCTTCTGATCTACCGGCACGTCGCAGCTGATATTTTTATTCCGGCCCTCGATGGCTGCGTAAGCCACACGTCCACCGTTCCGGTAGGACATGAACCAGACCGGCTTCAACACGTCGCCTGCATGCCGGATATGAAGAATCGGCTCACAGGTGGCACGGGTAGCTTCCATACCGGCCAGATTATCATTGAGCTGATTTTCCAGCTGCTGGCCCGCCACCGCCCGGGCGTAGGGCTCGTAGACCTCCGGCGGCACATCGGCGGTATCCGCGTAGAAACCGCAGAGAAAGCCCGGCGCGAAAAGCCGTCCGCCACCCCGGTCTATTCCGTCCTGAATCCACTCGCTCTGCTCATCCGGGAAGGATGAGGACGCCGCATGGGTGATATCGCTCACTTTACCCGAGGCTTCGACGTTCATATTCCATTCCTTTACTGTATAGTGCCGCTTTCCTTTTTTCTTACCGGTATAGGTGGTGGTCTTTCCCTTCAGCTGATACGCGCCCCCGGCCTCCGCCTCGTAGGAATGACTGGGCACATAGATACCGCGAAATTCATGTTCGGCCTCCGGATTCTTGTATTCCTCCGGCACATAAGAGCACTTGGCGATAAATTCCCGGAACCGTTTCCGGCAGTCCTTCTTATCCACAGTAAATGGGAAAATGCGGAACGGAACCTTGATCTGCTCCGTCCTCTGCTGCAACACCGCAGACGCGCCGCAATAGCTGCAAAAGCCCGCGATGGTATGATCATTGGTGTAGATTTCACCGCCGCACTGGGGGCAGCGAAAGGCCTGGATCTCGTACAGATCTTGTTCTGCGTCCTTCTCGCGCTTGATTGAGTCCACGTCAAAGCTGCTGCGACAGCTTCCGCATTTCAGCCTGCCAAGCTTAATATCATACAGCAGCTCGCTGCCGCAGTTTGGGCATCCGTACATGGGGTTCACCTCCGTATTTTCGAAACTGGAATTTTACAAATTGCCTTGAACTTATCCCTATTGTATCAAATTTCGCAGCATGATGTATAGGATAAGTTGCCACATTTTCGCATAATTTTTCCGGCTATTCATATAATACATCAGATCTTTTCTTCGGGTATCTATCTTATGTCAACTTTCTATGCGATTGTGGAGGCTTTGAACAACTGCCTCTGGGGGATCCCTATGCTTCTGCTTTTATTCGGGACGCACCTTTTTCTGACCTGGAAGACGGGACTGATTCAGCGGAAGCTTCCGCTGGCTATCCGGCTGTCGCTGACGCCGGACGCCGCAGTGGGTGCGGAGACGGGAAATGGCGACGGCGGGCTTTCGCCCTTTGCTTCCCTGACCACGGCTCTGGCCTCCAGTCTGGGCGTCGGAAATATCGTCGGCATGGGGACGGCTGTGGCGCTCGGCGGACCCGGGGCGGTGTTCTGGTGCTGGATCACCGGTTTCTTTGGGATAGCAACCACCTATGGGGAGGCGCTGCTCTCTCTTAAGTTCCGGGTGTACACTCCGGACGGGCAGCCTGCGGGCGGGCCCATGTATGTTCTGGAGTACGGGCTACGCCGGAAATTTGCCGCCGTCCTGTTCGCGGTCTGCGGCGTGCTGGCTTCCTTTGGTATCGGCTGCGCGGTGCAGGTGCACGCCATGGCAGATACGCTTCCGGTTCCGCCCATTATCACAGGATTGGCGGTCGGACTTCTCACCTGCTTTGTGATCTTTGGCGGCAACCAGGCTATTTCCCGGGTCTGCGAGAAGCTGGTGCCCTTTATGACCCTGTTTTATCTGCTGGGCTGCCTTATGATTCTTGTGGCAAATCGGGCTTTCCTGCTGCCAGCCTGCCGCCTGATTCTGAAATGTGCCTTCGCGCCCCGGGCTGTCTCAGGCGGCATGGCAGGCTCCGGCCTGTTGTTGGCAGCCCGCTACGGGGTAGCCCGGGGTCTTTTCACCAACGAGGCCGGAATGGGAAGCGCGCCCCTGGCCGCTGCAGCCGCCCGCTGTTCCCAGCCGGTTCGACAAGCCCTCATAGCATCCACCGCCACCTTCTGGGACACGGTGGTGGTCTGTCTCATCACCGGACTGGTTATCGTAAGTCATCTGCTGGCCCGGGAACCCTGGCTTCTGTTCTCTGAACCTGCACTCTCCGGCAGCGATTTTACCTGGCAGGCCTTCTCCGCCATTCCGGTTATCGGACAGCCGGTGCTTGGCTTTAGCATCCTGACTTTCGCCTACGCTACGGTTCTGGGCTGGTCCTTTTACGGGGAGCGTTGTCTTACATATCTGTTCGGGCCGAAAGCATTGTTCCCGTATCGGCTCTGCTGGATTTTTACGCTGGTGTTTGCGCCGGTGCTGCGGCTTACGCTGATTTTCGAGATTTCGGATCTGCTGAACGCACTGATGACATTGCCGAATCTGCTGTCGCTTTTTCTGCTGGCTGATGTAATCCGGGATGAGACACGGCGGTATTTTAAGGGGTAATCACATCAGAAAAGGGACTGCCAGCTTCTTCCGTGTGCTTCGCGCTCACCTTAGAAGGGCAGTCCCTTTTGATTATTGTCTATACTGTTCGTTTCCATATTCAATTTTCCTCAGCCTTTTTATAATACCGGCTCCTCCGCAAAGCTTTCGTAATACTCCTTAAAGAACTCGTTTACCTTTGCTAAAATCTTCTTCATAAGTCATCCTACCTTTCTAAGTGCTTCCGGGATTTTTTAATCCCTTGTTTCTTGTTGTCTTTACTATAACACCTTGCAATTCACTTGTGAAATACATATAATAAAAGCATCTTGATACTCAAAAAGTATAGCACAGGAGGCACCCATGGAACTCAGACACATTCGATATTTTAAGGCCGTCGCAGATGAAAAAAACTTTACCCGGGCAGCGGAGAAGCTGAATATTGCCCAGCCTCCCTTAAGCCGTCAGATTCAGGATCTGGAAAAGGAGCTGGACACAAAGCTGTTTTTGCGCAGCCCCCACAGTATTTCCCTGACCGAAGAGGGCGAACTGTTTCTTCAGTATGCCAACCAGATTCTCGACCTGGTCAATAAATCTGCCGAGGAAGTCCGAGAAGTGAAGGAAGGCCTGCAGGGTATGCTCTACATTGCCTCCGTCGAGGGCTGCTGCCCCCACCTCTTTTCCTCGTGGATTGCGTCCTTCCAGAAACGCTATCCCCATGTGCAGTACAATCTCTGGAACGGCAATTCCGACGACGTCAATACCCGCGTCTCCAAAGGTCTCTGTGAGGTCGCCATGATTACCGCCCCCTACAATAAAGAAGGCTTTGAAGTGCTTCCCGTCTGCCGGGAACCCTGGGTGGCCCTGCTGCCCCATGAGCATCCGCTAGCGAAGCTGCCCGGCGATTCCGTAACCCCCGAACAGCTCCTGCCCTATGATCTTTTGATTCCTTCCCGGGAATCCCGGAAACATGAGATCGACCAGTGGTTCCTGGGCACCGGGCAGAAGCCCATTATCCGGGGCCGTATCGCCCATATGGTCAACGCCTACGAGCTCAGTCTCCACGGCGTCGGCATCTCCATTTACCCGGCCTCCATCTCTTCCCTGATTCGAAGCGACGAGCTCTGCGTAAAAAAAATCGACCACCCGGACGCCTATGCTTCCTACGCTCTCATCTGGAGCAAGAACCATCAGCTGTCACACGTGGCCGAGGAGTTTATTATGCATGTGGAGAATCAGCTTGCGCAGGAGTCTCCGACCGGATCCATTTCGTAACTTTCTTCATACAGTAGAGACAGGTGGGGAAAATATAGCAGCTTGCCGATACCCAAGCCGTCTGATCCGCGAAACAGATGGCCGTATAGCCAAAGGTTCCAACAAAGCCCACACTGACGATAATCCGGGCAAACATTTCCGTTACGCCGGAGAAAAAGGCGCGGCCGGAGAATCCCAGTCCCTGGGTCACCATACGGGACACATTCAGGACGCCCAGGCTCCAGTAGAAATAGCCCATGCATCGCAGATATTTGGCGGACGCGTCCAAAACCTCCACATTATCCTTACTCAGGAACATCATGGACAGGGGGCGTCCGAACAGAATCAGGATCAGACCCGCAAACAGTCCGTAGCCCACGGACACCGCAATGCCCTGAAACAGTCCCTGCCGGATACGCTTCGCCTGACCGGCTCCCAGGTTCTGGCTGCAGAATACAGAGGCCGCCGTCGCCAGCGCGTCAAAGGGACACAGCGCAAACTGTTTGATCTTCACTGCCGCCGTAAAGCCCGATACGTAGATACTTCCCAGACTGTTGTTGGCGGACTGCATGACCATACTGCCGATGGCGGTAATGGAGTACTGAAAACCGGTGGGCAGTCCCATCAAAAGCAGCTCTTTCACCGCTTCCTTATCTACCTCCCGGTTCTCCCGGGACATCCGAAGAATTTTCACCCGGCGGATGATAAATCCCAGACACAGAAGTCCGCTGATGGCTTGCGCGGTAATCGTAGCGATCGCCGCTCCGGCGCAGCCCCATTTCAGAATTACGATACAGAACAGATCCAGGAAAATATTTAAAATAGCTGAAAACGCCAGGAATAAAAACGGCGTCCGGCTGTCTCCCACCGCCCGCAGGATACTGGACAGATAATTATATAGCAGTGTAAATGGCAGGCCTATGAAAATCACCAGCAGATACGCGTACGCATTGGCGAAAATATCCGCCGGGACCGACAGGATCTGTAAAATCCAGCCGCACAGGGACGTACAGAGCGCCGTTATAATGACCGCGATCACCGCTGTTACAACGCCTCCGTTGAAGATATAGCGCCGCATGGTATCATGCTTCTCAGCACCAAAATACTTCGCGATCGGAATGCCGAAGCCCGCGCAGCTTCCCATACAGAAGCCTAAGACCAGAAACTGTACACTGCTGCTGGCTCCCACTGCCGCCAGTGCCTCCGCGCCCAGGGTCTGGCCTACGATGGCCGCGTCGATGATATTATAGGTCTGCTGCAGAAGATTACCCACCAGAAGGGGCAGGGCGAACTGCAGCATGGATTTTAAAGGATTGTCTTTGATCATGGATGCTGATGATGACATACTATTACCTCTTACTAAAAAACTCAAAAAAGATACCTTAATGGTTTACTACTTCTTCCGTTTTCTGTCAACTGTCTTTTTCCACAAAAATGCAATAAAATACGCGGTTTTTCCACATCGAAAACCGCGTATTCACACTTTATCCTCTTCACTTATCCCTCTGGCGCAATCCGGCATACCGCACGCCCTTCTTTGGCGTCCAGCAAAAGCCTTGCATGGTTCTCCAATACGTCAAACACCCGTATCATGTTTCCGAATTCCGTCTTATCCGGCCAGATTTCCCCGAACACATCCTGGAAGGTGTTCAGATAATCCGGACGGTAAATCTTCGTCTTGCTGTTCTCGTTGATGGCGCCGTAGTAGATGTCCGCCTCCACCAGCTCCTGGAACATGTGGCTGCCGTAGGACAGGGACGGATTGTAACCGGCCTTGCTGTAGGCCACCTCGCAGATGGCGGAAAAGCAGCTCACATCGGAATACTTCACCGGCACGCCAAGCTCCGGGGAAGAGGTACCGCAGCGTCCCGGCACCAGCAGCATCATATGCTTGCCCTGCTGGCTGAAATACTGATTGATGAGGCCGATCATATGGGCCACGTCCGGCTTTTTCGCATATGGATATTCGTAATATTTCTGGGGATCCACCCAGACGATGATATCCAGCTTCTCCTCCTTGGAGCGCCACATGGAGGTCCTTCTGACGTCAAATAAAACCTCCTCCTCGTTGCCCTCCGGCATCACGAATTTCTGCTCGGTCACCTGGCGGAGCGGCCTGCACTGGAACAGATTCAGGTGAATCTTTCCGTCTCCGCCCTCCTCCATGGCAAACTCAATATCCACAGGGCGGCCATATTCACTCTCCAGCATTTTCAGAATCCGCTGCATCATGTTCATAAAATCACTGTCATGGGCGATACCCTGACAGTCCGCGAACAGCACCGGGCGGTACCGGCCCATCTCCTGGAGCCGCTGTTCCGCATCGGTGTCATGGCTTAATACCAGCTTCTTCCCACGCTCCGGCAAAAGGGGTATCAGCTCCTCCAGCCAGATTGTCTTATGCGCGGCATTTTCCAGATCCAGCACGTCCACCTGACGCTGGGAGTACTTGTGACGCTCGCCCGCGGAAGCATACAAACTGCCCCGCGCGCGATCCAGATCAATCAGTCTCGGATAGTCGCCGGGGGTACGTTCCACCGCTCTGGTTCCCAAACCCAGTACGATACGCAGCATACCGGCCTCGGGATTCATCTGCTCCATCCATTTGTAAGGATTATAGGAGCAGCCCATACCGGCCGCCAGCGGAAGGTAATAGCTGCCCATGCGCATTCCTTCCACCCGCTGAACCAGTAAAGCCATTCGTTCATCTGTATGAGTCAGGCCGCGGGTTCTGCGGTATTCTACCGCAGATTCATTCCAGACACTTTTGTATACACGGAACACCGCCGCCTTTAATTCTTCGATTCGCTCATCTTCCTTTCCCTGATTGGTGCAGAAGACAGATTCGTATTTTCCGGTAAATGCGTGATCAAAGCCATCCTCCAGGGTGCTGCTGGAACGGACCACATAAGGATCACCGCCCAGATGGGCCAGCAGTTCCCCGAATTCCCGTTTCGTCCGCTCGGAGAAGGTCTCCTCCCAGAGATATTCCGCAAATATGTCGGATCCCATAAACCAGGAATGGTGCGGGAGCAGCAGTGACTCATATTCGGGAAGCTTCTCTTTTATCAGCTTTCTGGCAAGCAGTACGCCGCAGGCCTTTCCTCCGATGACTCCGTCGCCGACCTTGTGGCGCAGGACCGTCCGGTAGTCTTCCTCGTCAAACCATTTCACAATCAGCTTCTCCATCCGCGGCTCACGGGTCATCAGCTCATTGCAAAGCAGTCTCCTTTCCTGAAATTCCAGCGTCTGCCCGCTTTCCAGCTTTTCCCTTACTTTTTTCAATTCACTC
The DNA here is from genome assembly GCA_900553635.1 of uncultured Lachnospiraceae bacterium. The sequence continues at coordinate 28,396 of USDU01000003.1, forward strand.
ACTCTGCTCTCCAAGCTACACACTCCGTTCGCAGCCGCTCCGCGATGCACAGTGGCTGCTGTATTTTTTTCTACGGCCAGATCGCTCTCGCTTTCTTAGCCTTTACTACACGGTCCACCGCGATCAGATACGCGCCTGTACGCAGGGGAACCTTCTTTTCCTGTGCAATATTGTATACAGCTTCGAAGGAGTTGTTCATAATACGCTCCAGCTTCGCGTTGACCTCTTCCTCGGTCCAGCTGACAGACTGGATATTCTGTACCCACTCAAAATAAGATACGACCACGCCGCCCGCGTTGGACAGGATGTCCGGTACGATGACCACGCCCTTTTCGTTCAGAATCGGGTCTGCCTCTGCGGCGGTCGGACCATTGGCTGCCTCTACGATAAGCTTCGCCTGAATCTTATCCGCGTTGGTTCCGTTGATCTGATTCTCCAGCGCAGCCGGTACCAGAACAGTGACAGGCAGCTCCAGCAGCTCCTCGTTGGTGATGCGGGTCATACCATCTTCCTCATAGCCGGACAGCAGGTTCTTACGATCCTTGCCCAGATATGCCAGGATAGCCGGAATATCCAGACCCTCTTTCTTATAGATGCCGCCGGATACATCGCTGACAGCGACTACCTTCATGCCTTCCTGATGGAGTAGCTTGGCTGTAATGCTTCCCACGTTACCCATACCCTGTACGGCTACGTCGGTGCCCTTCATCTCCATGCCCAGCTTCTTCATGATATTTCTTGTGGTGAACATGACGCCGCGTCCGGTGGCTTCATTCCGTCCCAGCGCTCCGCCCAGCTCGATGGGCTTTCCTGTAACGACGCCGTGTACGCAGTGTCCCTTCAGCATACTGTAGGTATCCATCATCCAACCCATGACCGCCGCGTTCGTTCCCACATCCGGAGCCGGAATATCCTGTTCCGGTCCAATCAGGGGCATGATGGCCGCCGTAAATCTTCTGGTGATGGCCCGAAGCTCCCGCTCGGAAAGCTCATGGGGATCGCAGATCACGCCGCCCTTGCCGCCGCCGTAAGGAATATTTACAACCGCGCACTTGAAGGTCATCCATGCTGCCAGCGCCTTAACCTCGTCGTTATTTACCGCCGGATGGAAACGGATACCGCCCTTGGCCGGTCCGCGGGATGTGGAATGCTGGATGCGGTAGCCCTCAAATACGCGGGTGCTTCCGTCGTCCATCACCACCGGAACCGATACCTTCAGCTCGCGCTCCGGATACTTCAGCGGCTCGATATCACTCTCACTGTAGCCCAGGATCTGTGCCGCCTCATCCATAACCTTCAATACGTTTTCATAAGGATTGTATGCCATAATGATTTCTCCTTCTCTATTTTACCCCAAAATTTTCTCAATTGCAGCTATTTTTACACATAAAACAAAAATATCCATGGCCTTGGAAAGCTCGTCCTCCGTCGGATAGGACGGCGCGATTCGGATGTTGCTGTCGGCCTCATCCTTCTTGTACGGCCAGGTAGCCCCCGCTCCTGTCAGTACCACGCCTGCTTCCTTCGCCAGGCTGACCACCCGTTTTGCGCAGCCTCGCAGGCTTTGATGATATTTTTCAGCTTCACATCCTCATAAATATGGTGTACGCCGTAGGCATTGTCCCAGAAGATACGGAAATCATCCGCCGCCGTCTCCATGGACGCCAGAGCGTCTACCACCGCGTCGCTGTAGCATACGCCGCTGGGATTGGAATGAAGCGGTACGCACCACATACCCTTTACCAGGGGATCCTGCACCAGCTCCTTTGACCGCTCGTCTACCTTTCTCATAAGTGCCTCCTTTTTTCTTTTTTGGTAGTCTTTTCTCCTTGTATTTATTATAAAATCGCGGTATGATATTAGCAAATATCTATATTTGTATGTTATATATAATTATTCATCTATGACTATACTGTATTTTCTGCTTAAAAAGCGCATTATATCTGTCATTTTTATCATCGTTATATAATTAACAGGGGGATTTTATGTTTAGTGGTATCAACTATGTCTATGAGGTATATAGGACGCAGAGTTTTTCCAAAGCGGCGAAGAATCTCTACATTTCTCAGCCGTCTCTGAGCGCCATGATTAAGAAAATAGAAGCGAAGGTGGGTGCGCCGCTTTTCGACCGCAGCACCAATCCCATCCAACTGACCGAGTACGGAGAACAGTATATCCGGATTGCGGAAAAGATTATGGATTTGGAAGATGAATTTGCCTATTATACGGATAATCTGAATGAATTGAAGACGGGGCATCTGTCCATCGGGACCACATCCTTCTTCGCCTCCTATATTCTGCCGAAATATATCTCGCAGTTTTCGGCGGCTTATCCCCATGTGAAGGTAAATCTTTACGAGGCCGATTCCCAGACCCTGGCACAGAAGGCCTCCGTCAATGAGGTGGACATGGTCATCGACAATTTTCACACCAGCGACGACATCTACTGTCACCGGGTTCTGATGAAGGAATACCTGCTGCTGGCAGTCCCGGCTTCCTTCCCGTCCAACCGGCGGGCCACCCGTTATCAGCTGACCTGGGAGGACGTAAACCTGGATACGCACCTGAATCCTTCTTTCCCGGGGGTCCCGCTGGAGAAGTTCGCCGAAGAACCCTTCGTGACCCTGCGGCTGCCCAACGATACCCGCAAGCGCATGGAAAATATCTGCCAGAACGCAGGCGTAAAGCTGAATACCATCCTGAAGCTGGATCAGCTGCTGACCACCTATCACCTGACGGAAAATGGCATGGGTGCTTCCTTTGTCAGCGATACCGTGGTGAAGAAATTATCGCCAAACCAGAATATTATCTACTATAAGTTAGACGATCCGAACGCGGTACGAAATGTGACGCTGTATTATCGGAATCATAAATATCTGACACGAAGCATGTCGGAGTTTATCAAGATCGTACTGGCTAATCAGTAAAGCTTTATGCCATCAGCACTGCCACAATCAGCGCCGGCAAAAGATTCGCCACCTTAATGGTCTTCGGCCAGACCAGATTCACGCCCACGCAGAAAATCAGGATATTTCCCACCATGGACAGGCTGTTCAGCACCGGAGCGGTCATATACCCGGACAGCACCACGGCCAGGGTGGTAATCAGTCCCTGCCAGACTGCCACCGGAATAAAGGAAAAGATACAGCCCTTGCCCATGGAAGAAGCCATAATCAACACAATGACAAAGTCCAGTATGGCCTTCGCCACCAGCGTAGTATGGTCGCCGTAGATACCGTCCTGAATGGCTCCCATGATACCCATGGCGCCAATGCTGACCGTCAGGGACGCCGTCACAAAGCCGTTGATAAACTGATTATCCCCGTCGCTTCCTGTCTTGTGTTTCAGCCAGCTTCCGAATCGCTCAAACTGATGATCCAAATCAATGATTTCTCCTGCAAACGCTCCGATCACCATGGAAAGCACAATGGTCATGGAGCCTGTCGTATCCAGCGGCAGCCCGCTCTTAGTCGTCACCAGCATTTTTGAAAATGTACCGCCTGCGCCGAGAAACATCACAGAAAACCCGGTCGCTTTCATAATCGTTTCCTGATATCTCTCTTTAATCAGCTTTTTACAGCAGATGCCGACGATACCGCCAGCGATGATCGCCAGGGCGTTGATTAGTGTTCCCAAACCACTCATTTTATGTCATTCTCCTTCGTATATCATTTTCTGCAATACCTGTTCTAACAGCTCTTTCAGCTTCTCCAGCTCTATGGGCATCCTTTTATAATCAAGTGTTTCATTGAAAATTTATCAATCTGCACACTGTTTTTCCAGTAATGCAATCAGCTCCTGTTCTGAACGTACCTCATAATCCGGCATCACCTCTCCCGTGGCCTGACGCCCTCTGTGATTAAACCAGACGGCTTTCCAGCCTGCGCCCTTGGCTCCCAGAATATCATGTCCGTAAGCGTCTCCCACAAAGCAAAGTTCCTCAGGCTTCAGTCCCAGCTTTTCCCGGGCTGCCTCAAAAATCTCTTTATGGGGCTTTCCCACGCCCAGATCCCCGGAAATCCAGATCCGCTCCATGGGAATCCACCGCTCCACACCCAATGCGCGCACCTTATCGCGTTGATGCTCCGACGGGCCGTTAGTAATAATTCCCAGTGTTATTTTTCTCGACAGCTCCTCCAGCATCCGTTCCATCTCTCCTGTCATCCGGATCTCATGCTGACGCTTCTCATATACACTCTGAAACTGCAGCGCCGTGGGCCCGTCGATGATTTTCCCATAATCCCGGAACGCATTTCCCAGGCGGTAGATGTACATCTCCGCCATGGAAATCTCCCCGCTTAAAGACCGATCGTAGATCAGATCGCTATACTTTCGGCTGGCCAGAAAAGCTCCCTCCAGATCCATCTTTTCCCCGGGAAAGAGCTCCCGGAAAGCCTCCTTAAATGGGATGGATAAATCGTATAACGTATCATCGATATCAAATAAAATTGCCTTAAGCATATGCGCTCCGCCTTTCCGGAATTGGATTTTTGTTCTAAAGGCAGTTTAGCATAAATAGGAGATTTTGACCAGTTGCTTAATTAAATTCCCAAGGATAAGCCAGGCACGATCTTATCTCCTGAAAATGAATCATTTTTCTGTTCTACCGGTTCAAAACCGGAGAAATCACCGGCAGCCCTGCGCATAGGTTTTTCCGCTTGCCAAGCCCATTACCACCGGTGTATAGTGAAGGTAATCAATTCGTGAAATTTGGGGATTACTATGAACTACGCATTTACAAACGGAAAGCTTCTGGACGGAAACCGGGACATGCAGGTGCAGACCGGGCTCTGTATTTTGGTGAAGGATGGGTTGATCTCGGATATCGTGCCGGATACGGCGGATGTGACGGGATATCGGAGGGTGGATCTGCATGGGCATTACATTCTGCCGGGCCTTATTAACATGCACGTGCATCTGACCGGCTCCATTGAGAAAGGCAAGGCAGCGGATCTTATCGTTACTGCGGAGAATCCGCTGGAAGATCTGCGGGTATTGCGGAATCTGGAGCTGGTAGTCGCACGGGGCAATGTAATCAAACATCCTGTGATCAAAAAGAGAAAACAGGTCGAAGCTGAGCTGGATAAGTTCTTATAATCTGAAACATATTGTGCCAACTTATCTATGTAATA
>USDU01000004.1 GCA_900553635.1 uncultured Lachnospiraceae bacterium
TGCGTTTTTCAACGCACACTTTTTCTGAAATTAGATACTCGTATTTCGGAACCGCGCCAGGAACTCCTTCGTCTTATCGCTCTTCGGCGCCCCGAAGATCTGCTCCGGCGTGCCCTCTTCCTCGATAACGCCCTCGGACATATAGATCACATGGGTCGATACATCCCGTGCAAAGGCCATCTCATGGGTCACCACCAGCATGGTCAGTCCCTGCTTTGCCAGCTCCTCCATAACGCTCAAGACCTCGCCCACCATCTGGGGATCCAGCGCAGAAGTCGGCTCGTCAAAGAGCAGTACCTCCGGCTCCATAGCCAGGGCCCGGGCGATGGCCACACGCTGCTTCTGACCGCCCGACAGCTGCCGGGGCTTGGCATTCATAAAAGGCTCCATGCCTACCTGTCGCAGATACCGAATCGCACTCTCCCGGGCCTCCTCCGGCTTCTTCTTCGCCACCTTCACCTGCCCGACAATACAATTTTCCAGCACCGTCATATTATTAAACAGGTTGAAATTCTGGAACACCATACCCACCTTGGCACGATAAGCCGGCACATTCACCTTCGGATCCGTGATATCCTGTCCGTGAAACAGAATCGCGCCTCCGCCCGGCTCCTCCAGAAGATTGATGCAGCGGAGCATGGTAGACTTACCGGAACCGGAAGCGCCGATAATGGACACCACATCCCCTTTACATACCTCAAAATCAATATCCTTCAGCACTGCATGATTTCCAAAGCTCTTCTGCAGATGGGAAACCTGCAGAATCCGTTCTTTCTCACTCATTATCCGCGTCTCCCTTCTCCGTCATTTTCCCGGACTGTACGAAGCTGATTGCCGATATCCATGGTATCTACCAGCTCGTAATTGGCGTCGCCGTCCATCCTTTTCTCCACCAGAAGTAAGAGTCTCGAAGTCACCAGGGTCATGGTCAGATATATAGCCATGACGATGGTCGCAGACTCAAAATAGGTATACAGCGCGCCCGCCACACTCTTATGTACGAAGAACAGGTCTACAATACTGATAACAGACAATACAGACGTATCCTTAATGTTGATAATCAGGTTGTTGCCTATCTGCGGCATAATATTGCGGATGGCCTGGGGCAGGATGACATTTTTCATAGCCTGCACATGAGTCATACCGATGGCCTTAGCGCCCTCCATCTGACCGGGATCCACGGAAATGATACCGCCCCGGACGGACTCCGCCATATAGGCTCCCGTGTTAATGGATACCACCAGAAACGCAGCGGACCACATTCCCAGCTGAATATTAAATACCTGAGACAGGCCGTAGTAGATAAATACTGCCTGCACGATCATGGGCGTACCGCGGAACAGCTCCACGTAGGCCTTCAGGATGATTTTCACCACCCGCAGAATCCCCCGCTTCGCGGCACTGTCGCGCTTCTTATCCACCGGAATAGTCTGCACTACGCCGACCACAAAGCCAATCAGACAGCCAATGGCCGTGGATACCAGAGCAATCACCAGCGTTGTTCCGGCTCCCTTCAGATAAGAAGCACCGTAGCGCTGAAGCAGGTATCCGATTCTCCCCAGAAAACTCATATTTGATATGGACATCTTATGTTCACAGCTCCCTTTTATTTTCCTAAAAATGTAACTGCTTCATACGCTCACAGTTACGCCAAACTTTTCTCTGTAAATTTCGCGAAAGGGCGTATTTACGCCCTTTCATTTTTCCATATTTTTACTTTACTCAGACAGCGGCTGTACGGAAATAGCTTCGTCCATCATGCTGTTGAAATCGTCAACGGTCATCACAGCCAGTACGCTGTTGATACCGTCCAGAAGCTCGGTATTACCCTTCTGTACAGAGATTCCAATATTGATCTCCTCGTCGGATACCGCGAAATCATCATCTGTATCCGTGAAGTCCAGAAGCTTCAGATCCGGGTAGGCTACACAGGCTGCCTTCGCGGTCGGCATGTCGGTTACGACCAGATCGGTACGTCCGCTCTCCAGAGCTACCAGCATAGCCGGTGCAGATTCCTGTGCAGGCTGGATGTTCGCGTCCTTGAGCTGCGGCAGGCACACATCATACCAGATAGTTCCCAGCTGGGAAGTACAGGTAGCGCCCTCGAAATCAGAAATACCCTTAGCATCTGCCAGCGGCCCGTCGGCCTTTACCAGGCCGACTACAGATGCATAGTAGTACGGGGTAGAGAAATCTACCATTTCCAGACGGTCAGATGTAATGGACTGGCCTGCGATCACGCAGTCTACCGTTCCGGACTGAACAGCCGGTACCAGGGAATCCCAGTCAAGCTTTACGATCTGCAGCTCATAGCCAAGCTCGTCCGCAATCTTCTTTGCCATCATGACATCGTAACCATATGCGTAATCGGAACTGTCGTTAATGGGAACGGCTCCGTTGGAATCATCCGGCTGGGTCCAGTTGTAGGGCGCGTAGCCGCACTCCATGGCTACCTTCAGGACCTTCTTCTCTCCTGTGGTATCTGCGGAAGCTGTCTCCTCAGCAGCTTCTGCCTTGGTGTCTGCTGCCGCGGGTTCCTCTGCCTTGGAACCGCAGGCGGTCAGGGATACAGCCAGTACAGCGGCTGCGGTCAGTGCGAATAATCTGTTTTTCATAATATGCTCCTCCTTGAATAAAAAAAAGAGTTCCAGAAAGATAGATCCTTACCTTTCTGAAACTCCGTTGTTTCTGGGGACATTATAGCCCGTCAAATGGCAGATTTCAAGTTTTTTTTACGGTTTTTTGCGATTTTTCCATATTTTTCTCTATCCGGCCCGCTTTTTCAGGGCCGTAAGAATCTTTTTTTCCAGTCTGGACACTTGCACCTGGGTCATCTCCAGCTCCCCTGCCACCTGGGCCTGAGTCTTATCACAAAAGAACCGGAGCACAATCAGCCGCCGCTCCTTCGGCTCCAGCGTGTCCAGAAGCTGGCGGACCAGCATCCGCGTGAGTATCGCTTCCTGCTCGTCCTTTTTCTCCTCCACCCGATCCATGAGGCTCACGCCCTCGCCATCGCCCTGATAAATAATTTTGTGCAGGGATTCCACCTCACTGCAGCTGTCATAGGCCTGGGCCAGCTCCTCCGGCTCCACTCTGAGCCTGGCTGCCAGCTCCTCAAGCCCCGGCTCCCCGCCCTGCTCCATCAGAAGCTCTTCCCGAAGTCTTGCGGCCCTCACAGCCAGCTCCTTTAAGGAGCGGCTCACCTTAATGATACTGTCATCCCGGAGAAACCGCCTGATTTCCCCGGCTATCATCGGTACCGCATAGGTAGAGAACCGGACCTCATAGCTCAGATCAAAGCGCTCGATAGCCTTCATCAGACCGATAGCCCCGATCTGGGTCAAATCCTCGGCCTCCGCTCCTCTCCCCAGAAAACGACGGACCACATGGTGGACAAGTCCCATATTTTCCTGTATCAGTGTCTCTCTTGCCTCTTTATCTCCGTCCTGTGATCTGCGAATCAACTCAGCGGTGCGATCCATGGGTCAGTCCTTTCCTCTGCCGATTCGCTTCCGCAGGGTCACGCAGGTGCCTTTTCCCGGCTCCGACTCCACCAGTACTTCATCCATGAAGGCCTCCATAAAGAGGAAGCCCATACCGGATCGCTCAAGCTCCGGCCTGGATGTATACAAAGGTTCCATGGCCTGTCCGATATCCGCGATGCCCACACCCTCGTCCCGCACCCGCAGGGTCAGTAAGTCTCCTTCCAACTCCCCTTCGATAGTAATCGTATGTACCTCCCCCTGATAACCGTGGATGATAGCGTTGGTCACGGCCTCGGAGACCGCCGTCTTCACATCGGCCACCTCTTCTACACTGGGGTTCAGCCGGGCCAGAAAGGCCGCCACAGTCACCCGGGCAAAGGCCTCGTTGGCAGAAATACTGTCAAATTCTACCTTCATTCGATTTGTCATCACTTTGCACCTCCTCGCATTTCTTCCACCGGAATCAGTTTTCTGACCCCGGACAGCACCAGAATCCGCTCTACCCGCTGTCCTACCCGCACAGCCCGCACGGTTCCGCCCAGAGCCTGCATCATTTTATAGCGGCCCATCAGCATGCCGATACCAGAGCTGTCGCAGAATTCCGTTTCCGAGAAGTCAAAGACGATTTCCCTCACATCCTTTGCCTGCACCAACTCGTCAGCCCTGCGGCAGATGGCGTCGGCGCTGTGGTGATCAAGCTCCATGGGCACCCGGATATACAGGGTCCGTTTTTCCAGCTTCATTCTCTCTTTTCCCATATTTTTACTCCTTTCTATGGAAAATGGGCCGCCCCTGCCAGGCCTTTTCCCGTAAGACAACAAAAAGGACACAGGAACCGACATTTCTGTCAATTCCTATGTCCCTAACTTCAGGGTTTATCATCTGTATCATGTTCTCACGGCTTCAGCAGCGAGTGCTTCAGCCTATAATTTACATTCTGCGTGTCGCTACTGCTGCGCCGCCTGATCCTGCGCGGCCGTATCCGCTGCCGGATTCTGCGTCGTGGCCTGTGTCTGCGTCGTACTCTGCGTCTGCACCTGACCGCCCAGCCGCGCGATAGCGCTGGTACAATACTTCGCTCTGGATGTTCCGGGGTAATTATCCAGGAACTTCTGGAACATGGCAATGGCCTCGTCATTCTGCTGCAAAGCCTCGTAAGAACGCGCCAGATAGTAAACGGCATAACCGTTGTCGTATTTCTCATCCATGGCCACCACCTGAACCAGGTTGGTCACCGCTTCCTCATAGTTCTTTGCGTCGTAAGCCGCAGCGCCCGCGTCATACAGATTCTTCACATCGTCCGCATGGAGCGTTCCATACATCTGATTATAGATGGCTTTGGCATTATCCGACAGTTCATCTGCTTTGACGCTATCCAGGGCCGTGGTGGCGGTATCCGTATCGCCGGCCTGGAAGCTGGTATACGCGTCAATCAGCATCTCATAGCTGCCGCCGGGGGCTTCCGCCGCGCTCTCCGAGCTGTCGGCTCCCGTGCCGTTCAGTTCGTCTAACTGACTCTGCAGATTATTGATCTCCGTCTGCTTCGCCGTAATCTGATCGCTGTATTCCCGGATCTGCGCCGCAGTCTGGTTACGCACGGATTTCACCTTGGCCGGAACCGCCAGAAACCACATCAGCGCCACGCCCACCACCAGTCCGATGAAAATATTCAGCACCACATTAACGCCTGTATTCTCTTTATATCCTGTCGGCATGATAATGGTCTCATTGCCGCTGGTATAGGAGATAATATCCGGATCTTTACTCTTATTTCCCTTACTCTCTTTCTGTCCCTCGGCTTTTTGTCCGCGGCTTGCGGACTTTCCGACCAGAGTCTCCAGCTCCGCCTGATAATACAGGGAGATATTATCGGTCCTGTCGATGGCCAGCGCCCGTCGAAGCTCCCGTCCTGCCCGCTCGTACTCCTCCGTCTTAATATAAAGGAGCGCCAGCAGCTGATGCGCTTTCACCAGATTCGGATTCAGGGAAAGCACCTTCTTCAACTGGATAACCGCCAGATCCTCACTGCCCTGCTGGCAGTACAGCAGAGACTGATTGTATTTCTTGATAGTCTGGTTAATAGTCTCTAACCGAGCCTGGTTCTCCTGAATTGCCTGAATATACTCGTCAGCGATATTCTTCTCCGGTTCCAGGTTCTTGCTGATAATCCACTCGGTCAGGGCGGATACCACCTCGCCCACCTCATAGTAAATCAGTCCCAGCAGATTTCTTGCCGGTATATTATGCTTATTCAGCTCCAGACTATAACGCAAATCCTCTGCCGCCGCCGACAGGCTCCGCGCCTTCGCCTTTTCCAGTCCCCTATTGTAATAGGTGTTGGACAGCCGGATAATTTTCTCGTATACATGGATCTCTGTTCCGCAGGAGCTGCAGTATCCCGGATCCGTAAGTGTAGCTCCACATTTCACACAGCGCATAGCTTTCTCCTCCGATATCCGCGATCCTAGCTCTGGCGGCGTCCGCCCTTCATCTCTTTCAGCATCTCGTCAAGCAGGTCCGACATGTCCTTCGGCTTGTTCCTGTATACATTATCCTCCACCTGCTCCACTTCCAGGCTCGGATGAAATTTCTTCAGTTCTTCCTCAAAATCAATCATTTGCCGTCCTCCTTGTCCCGTAATATCTTCTTTATGCTTCCTACCAGATACAGGGATCCGACACAGAATAAGATGCCGTCGCCCTTTTCTCTTAATGCCTCTTCAAACGCTTCCTTTACATCCGGAATCGCCTTAATCTCTTTCTGTCCGAACTTCTCAAAGAGTCCTTTAGGCTCCTTCACATTCACGCTGCGATAACCGCCGACCTCAGTCACGATAACACGTTCCAAACGCAGCTCTCTGCAAATGGTCTCGATCATATGACGATAGTCTTTGTCCCCCACCGCTGCGAATAAAAGCGTCACCGGGAAGTCCTTTTCCAGACGTTTTGCAGTCTTTACAAACTCCTCCACGCCTGCTTCATTGTGCCCGCCGTCGATGATAACGCCCGGCAGCACCGTCTCCATTCTGCCCTGCCAGCGCATCTCGGAGATACCCTTGCGGATAATCCCGTCTGTGAACGTGTCACCGCCCTCCATCACACGAATGGCTGTCACAGCTTCCGCAGCATTCTTCATCTGATATTCCGCCACGCTGGTAATCGACAGACTGATACCATCATAATACCCACAATCTATAGAAAAATCAATGCTTTTCTTGGTCGCACCCAAAATCTTATACATATCCGGACGAATACCATAGACCGGCGCATGCATTTCCTTTGCCCTGGCCAGAATCACCTCTTCCGCTTCCTTACAGGACGCGTCATAGACTACCGGAACACCCTCTTTGATAATGCCTGCTTTCTCACCTGCAATGGCCGCCACCGTATGACCCAGATACTCGGTGTGATCGAGGCTGATAGATGTCAGCACTGTGACCAGCGGATGGGCAATGGAATTGGTAGCGTCCAGACGTCCGCCCAGGCCCGTCTCCAACACCAGATACTCTACGCCTGCCTCCCTGAAAATGACCATGCCAATCAAAAACAGCAATTCGAAATAGGTCGGATGTGGATAGCCCTCCTCTTTCATTTCATTGACGCAGTCCATGACCTTCTGAAAGGCCATAAGAAATGCCTCGTCCGACACCTGCTTCTCATCGATGACAAAGCGCTCATTGATGTCTACCAGATGGGGGGAAGTAAAAAGACCCGTGCTTTTGCCCGCCGCATGGAGGATGGAGGCCAGGAAAGAGCATACGGAGCCCTTTCCGTTGGTGCCTGCCACATGCAGGATCTTCATACTGTCTTCCGGACTCCCAAGCCTTTTTAAAAAGGCCCGGGTGTGATCCAATGAATTTTTCTTTGTGAATTTGGGTGTTTCCTCAATATAATCTACAGCTTCCTGATACGTCATCATTGTGCAGCTCCTGTCCCTTCTGCTTCGCTGTCTGCCGGCGCAGTGCCGGTGGTTTCTTCGCTTCCTGTATCTGTGGTTCCGTCAGTTTCTTCCATGTCGGTGGTATCGCCGCTCTCATTGGTTTCCCCCGTCTCTTCCTCCGCCACCGGAGCCACATACATCATCGTATTGCCTTCGCTCAAGACGCGCTTTGCCTTACCCGGAGCCAGCTGCTTTACCGACACCAGCGCGTCCTCGGTCAGCTTGACCTTCTTCACCTGCAATACATGATTGCTGATAAACTTGGTATTCTGCCACTCGTCGTTGATGTAGATCTTGCTTGCCGTCGTAAAATTACTGCCGAATACATACACCTTATTTTCATCCGGCAGAGAAATCACACGCGTAATCTCCGGCTGATGGATGCCCATCTGCATATCAATGGTCTCGAAAGGCGTGGTGCCGTCGTCACCGTAAGCATATTTCTTGCCATACAGCAGGTCATACTGCAGAAGCTCCATATCCTGTAAGTACCATTTCGTCTTACGGCGGTTCTGGTGGTACTGCATCATGGTTCCGGTATGGATGTTTACCTTATCAAGAACCTCCGCTGCTATCTGGTAAGAGCAGAGGGTCTGATCCACCTTCTCCAGTCCCATATTGTCCACGATCACATAGCTGGTGTCGAAGAGGTAACGGTTCGTCACGTCCTCCACCGTCAGTCCCAGAGTCGGCAGATGGTCGCCGTACATAACAAGCACGTATTTCTCACCGAAATTATCCAGTGCGTCAATCAGATCCGCTACGAACTGATCCATCTCATGAAGCTGGTTTACATAATACTCCCACTGATTGTTCTTCTCTTCGGTGGCCGCGCCGGTCACCTTGATGGCCGGATCCTCCAGCACCTTCTCTGTGGGATACTCGCCGTGTCCCTGTACGGAAATGGTGTAAATAAAGTCCTGACGGGCCGTGGATTTCAGGTTGTCCAGAATCTGATCCACCAGAATCTCGTCCTTCAGCCAGCCGTTGGCTGTGGTATTGGACACATCCATATACTCTTTGGACGTATAAGTATCAAAGCCCAGATTTTTAAACACGTCCGCGCGGCTGTAGAAGGTTGCCTTATTATTGTGAATCGCATGGGTCGCGTAGCCCAGATTCCGCAGGTCATACGCGACGCTTTCGCAGGTCGTCTTCTTCAAAATTGTCTTATACGGATACTCACCCGGTCCGAAATACCGCAGGTTCATACCGGTGATAGACTCAAACTCCGTATTGGCCGTTCCGGCTCCCACGGACGGTACCTTGTACGCGCCGGAGGAATACTCCTGCATCAGCCGATGGAAATTCGGAATGGGATCCTCAGAAAACTCCAGCCATTCTACGGTCGTCGGATCGAAGAAGGTCTCCAGCTGCAACATCAGGATATTGGGCTTCTCTGTATCGTTATCCTCGCTCAGCGCTGTCTGCTTGTCATCCTCCACGATCTTGTCAATGGTATCCTTGGAATAATCATAGGGCTCGCTCATACCGGTGGCCAGAAGGCTGCAGAAAAAGCAGTAGGGCAGGCCGTAATCCTGGTAAGCAAACGCAATATTTCCAAAATAAGTGGACAGCACTCGCTGCTCCAGGCAGAGCTTCGTGCTTCCCGCAAAGAGCACCGGCACGATAATCACGCCTGCGATGCTTAAAGGCCATTTTATCTTTTTCTGATACTTCGGCGCGAATTTCCACAGAAGAAACAGCACCAGAATCGCCAGCACGACGCCGCCCACCTGGGTAATCAGCTTTATCGGCGACATATACAGACCTACCACGTCCAGCGCGTCGGTAATCAGATGCAGATCCTGTCCGGTAAACGGCGTAACGCGGCTGCTTAGTATCGTTCCGTTCATATAGCCCAGGTATATCCAGAAGGCCGTAATCAGAAGACGCACAAAAATACGTCTCCGGAACAGATACACAAGCATAAAGGTCATGAAAATCATAAAGGTATTATAGGCAAATACCTTCGGACTTCCTGTCATAAAATTCCATGCTTCCAGTGCGGAATGGCGGGACATGGCTTCCATAATGAAATAGATTCCTGCCGACATAACCGCATGAAGCACCAGGGAAAACCGGTTAGCGATAGCTACCGGCTTTTCCATCCGACTGCTGCACCCCTCACTCCATTTTTTCAGGACGGCCGCGCAGCGCCCGATGAATCGCTTCACCACTGCGCCGCAGGCCTTAACCTTTTGTAAAAACTTTTTCATAAATTCCTCTCTATTCTTATTTCACAAGCGCTGCGAGATGTTCTTTCACCTGATTCATCATCTGGGTGTACTTCTCCAGCTTCTCTTTCTCCTCGTCAATCTTGCTCTGGGGAGCCTTGCTGATAAACTTCTCATTGCTCAGCATACCGTTCACACGGGCCAGCTCCTTTGTCAGACGCTCCTCCTCTTTCTTCAGACGCTCAATCTCTTTTTCCAGATCTACCAGCTCCGCAAAGGGCATATAAACGGCTGCGTCCGGAATCAGCGCGGAAACCGCGTCCTCACCGATACCGCTCTTATCCTCCTGAACCGTTACCTGGCTTGCATAGCTTAAGGTACCGAAGAAGGCCTTGCTGCCCTCGAATACCTCCCGCACCTGCGGCTTCTCGGATACTACGATCACGTGAGCCTTCTTGCTGGGCGGTACGTTCATGGAAGAACGCACGTTACGGATAGAACGGACAGCCTCTTTGATAAGCTCCACTTCCGCCTCTTCCTTCTGGAAGCTCCACTCAGCCTTGAACTCCGGCCATGCGGAAATCATGATGGATTCCTCGCCGGTCAGATTCCGGTAAATCTCCTCGGTGATGAACGGCATATAGGGATGCAAAAGCTTCAGGGCATTGGTCAGAACAGTCTTCAGGGTCCACAGGGCTGCCGCCTTGGTCTGATCCTCTTCATTATAGAGACGCGGCTTCACCATCTCGATGTACCAGTCGCAGAACTCCTCCCAGATGAAGTCGTAGAGCTTCTGGACCGCGATACCCAGCTCAAACTTGTCCATGTTCGCAGTCACATCCTGTGCCAGGGTGTTGACCTTGGACAGAATCCACTTGTCCGCACCGGTGAGCTGTGTGAGATCCATTTCTTTTACGCAAGCTCCAGACCTGCGGTCCGTCGCTGACTGCTCCGTTGAAAATGAATACTCGCTCTGCTCGTGCTCATTTTCCTTCAGAGCAGTCACATTCATCATAATGAAACGGGAAGCATTCCAGATCTTGTTTGCAAAGTTACGGCTGGCCTCCACACGCTCCATATAGAAACGCATGTCGTTGCCGGGCGCGTTGCCGGTAACCAGGGTGAAACGCAGGGCGTCTGCGCCATACTGATCGATGATCTCCAGCGGGTCGATACCATTTCCCAGAGACTTACTCATCTTCCGTCCCAGGGAATCCCGCACCAATCCGTGAATCAGTACATGATGGAACGGACACTTTCCGGTCTGCTCATAGCCTGAGAATACCATACGGATTACCCAGAAGAAGATGATATCGTATCCGGTTACCAGTACATCGGTGGGGTAGAAGTAATCCAGATCCTCGGTGTTCTCCGGCCAGCCCAGGGTAGAGAAAGGCCACAGCGCAGAGGAGAACCAGGTATCCAGGGTATCCGGATCCTGTGTGAAATGGGTTCCGCCGCACTTGGGGCAGATAGACGGCATCTCGCGGTCTACCACAATCTCACCGCAGTCGTCGCAGTAGT
This sequence comes from uncultured Lachnospiraceae bacterium, assembly GCA_900553635.1. Next base: position 11,126 of record USDU01000004.1, read on the forward strand.
AAGCCGGAATCCGGTGTCCCCACCAGAGCTGACGGGAAATACACCAGTCGCGGATATTCTCCAGCCAGTGCAGATACGTCTTGTCGAAGCGCTCCGGCACAAAGGTCAGATCTCCGTTTTTAACAGCCTCGATAGCCGGCTTTGCCATCTCCTCCATCTTTACGAACCACTGCTGCTTGATCATGGGCTCAACGGTGGTGCCACAGCGGTCGTGGGTTCCTACATTATGGACATGGTCTACCACCTTCACCAGCAGACCCTGCTCCTTCAGTTCCTCTACCATGACCTTGCGGGCCTCGTAGCGATCCATGCCTGCGTACTTGCCGCCGTTCTCATTGATGGTTGCGTCGTCGTTCAGAATATTAATCTCCGGCAGGTTATGACGCTTTCCTACCTCGAAATCGTTGGGGTCATGTGCCGGGGTAATCTTTACTACGCCGGTACCAAACTCCTTATCTACATAAGCGTCTGCGATAACCGGAATCTCACGACCTACCAGAGGCAGGATCACGGTCTTACCTACGATATCTTTATACCGCTCGTCATCCGGGTTTACTGCCAGGGCGCTGTCGCCAAGCAGGGTTTCCGGTCTGGTGGTAGCGATCTCTACAAACTTGTCACTGCCCTTAATCGGATAATTGATATGCCAGAAATGGCCTGCCTGCTCCTCGTGCTCTACCTCTGCGTCAGAGATAGAGGTCTTGCAAACCGGACACCAGTTGATGATACGGGATCCCTTATAGATATAGCCCTTCTTATGCAGGCGCAGGAATACCTCCTGTACGGCCTTGGAGCAGCCCTCGTCCATGGTGAAGCGCTCTCTGTCCCAGTCGCAGGAGGAGCCAATCTTCTTCAGCTGATCTACGATGGTGCGGCCATACTCTTCCCGCCACTCCCAGGTTCTCTTTAAGAAGCCCTCGCGGCCCAGCTCATTTTTATCAATGCCCTCAGATTTCAACTGGTTGATGACCTTGACCTCTGTGGAAATGGACGCATGGTCGGTTCCCGGAATCCACAGAGCATTGTAGCCCTGCATTCTCTTGTAACGGATCAGGATATCCTGCAGCGTATTGTCCAATGCGTGTCCCATGTGCAGCTTTCCTGTGATATTGGGAGGCGGCATGACAATCGTGAACGGTTTTTTACTCCGATCCACCTCTGCATGGAAATACTTTTTCTCCAGCCACTCTCCGTAAATACGATCCTCCATTGCTTTGGGATCGTAGGTCTTTGCCAACTCTTTCATTCTGTTCCTCCTTCATTTTTCTTTCGCTTCTTGAACCAGTCGAAAAAAATAAGCGCCCTCTCTTATCCTGAAAGGGCGCTTGTGCGCGGTACCACCTTACTTTATGAAGCGACACTGCCGCTTCATATCTCTCACCCTTTAACGCTGGTCGGGCGTGAATGGTTAATAAGACCTCCGTTCACCATTCCGGCTCCAAAGCTACCTTCCGCAGGCGACCCTTCCACGACAGCCTCTCAGCCCATGAGCTGTCCTCTCTTTTGACGTGCGTCCCGCGTACTCCTCTTTTTCTCCGCCTTTATGTTATTCTATCCAGTCTAACTGTAGGTAAATATAGCAGTCTTTCCGCGGATTGTCAAGGTTTCCGCACTATTCTTTGCGGATTGTGTACTCGTCGCAGACGGTCCAGTTGTCTACGGTATAGGCGCGCAGATGCAGCTCCGTATCTGTCACATCAAAGCGGATGGCCGTAGGCTCCTGCGCCTGACTCTGGAATACCAGATTTTCGTTGGGTGTCGCTGCCTGATACAGGCTTCCGCTGGACGTTCCGCAGACCACAAACATGGTTCCTTCCGGGTTGACCGCCACCCCGCCTGTGGAATAATCATAATTGTCGTATCTCTCACAGCGCCGGTTTGTGAAAGCAGAACGGGAATAGATGGAATCGTGACCGGTAATCACCAGGTCAATATCATTATCCTCGCAGATATAACCCAGGGAATACCGAAGCTGAGAATCCATGCGTTCCTGATATTTCGCCACACTGCTGTAGGCCGGATAATGCTGGATGATAACACGCCACCGGGTATCCGGGTGCTCGGCGATAACCTTGGGAACATATTCCTCGTGAATGTCCACCGGCTGGTTGGTCGTACTGTTCAGCACGATAAATAATACATTTCCCCGGATGAAATAATAATCTCCATCCTTATCATATTCACTCATACCGTACTTCTCGGAGCGGTTCGGCACATTGAAATGTTCGTAAAAATACGGTCCGCCGCCGTAGCCCAATTCCTCGGAAATCTGTTTGTTGGCCACGTCATGATTGCCGGTCACCGGTACCAGCGGAATCCTGTAGAGTCCCAGATGATCCAGAAAACCGCTGTATTCCTCAGGATTGCCAAACTGGGCTACCTGATCGCCCGTATGCACCAGGAACTGCGCTTCCGGCACATATCTGGTAAGCCGGGTCACCACCTTGTCCCAGTCCTCGATGCTGACCTCTTCCTCCTGATACTGATCCTGACCAATCTGCGCGTCGGAAGTCACCAGGAAAGTAAACCCTTCCTTTGTATCGCCTTCCGGCACGGTGTACCGGTATTCCGGAGACCAGCCGCCCGCGTCATTTCCTACTTTATATGCATAAGTCATGCCCGGCTGAAGTCCGGTCACAGTTGCTTTGTTTACATAATATCCCGGCATAGTCCGGGACGAGCTGCAATCAGCCGTCACCATCTGCAAATCACCATTCTGCACCGTGTACCAGCTGACCTGTCCGGCACTGCTGCTGGGCGACATCCAGTTCAGACGAATCTCCCCGTCCGTTCCGCCCACTTCCAGGCTAAGATATTTAATTGGTGTGGCAGATAACAATGGTTCACTCTCATAATCTGTCACAAAAGTACTTTTCTCCTGCTCCTGACGCGCAGCCTCATCGGCTGCGGACGGATCTGCCGTCGGCTCCGCCTCTGTTGGCGTCTCCGTCACCTCTGTCACCGGTTCCTCTGGCGCATCGTCAGCTTCGCCAGGCGTCTCTATCTTAATTTCCGCATCTGCAGACGCGTCCGCTTTCTTCTGCTTCAGTGTCCAGGCTACCGCGATCACCAATACCAGCAAAATGCCCGCCGTAATCACCGTCCGGATTCCTCCGTTATTCTTTTTCATAAAATCTCTCCTCTTTCGCTGCTGCTTCCTGTCATTTCCCCCTCCACAGCGGATGGGATACTAAATCATACTCTAGCATTATATTCCAGTGAGTTCAAGAAGATACCGGGTTTTTTAAGAATCTTTTGAATTTCTTAAGAAAAAGGCAGGGCCCTATCGGGGCTCTGCCTTTCCCGCAAAATGCGGATAGCTGTTCTTATCGTCGTAATAGTACCAGGTTCTTCCGCAAATCTCCGCCGGATGCTGTGTATCTCCCTCCGGAATCGGCGCTTCCGCATTGCAGATCTCCTGATCGTGCATAAACAGTACGTGGTGTACCGGTTCGTCGAACTGGATAAACCACTCCTCCCAGGGATAGTCCTTCTCCCGAAGCTCCTTCGGCGGAACTGCGTGAATCACATACTCCCGGATTCCTTCTACCGTACAGGGAATCTTCTGCCAGGAATAGGACGCGTACAGCCGGTCCGTCTCCTCCTTCAGGCCACCGAAGATCTCCTCACAGTTGTATCCGAGGGCTTCCAGCTCCTTCTTGATACCCTCCTGCTCCAGTTTTTCCAAAAGCATACCTCATACCTCCTGCTGCATCTGCGATGCTAAAATTTTATTGTAAAACCACTGGTTCTATTATAGCAAAACGGTCCGTGACAGTAAAGCACAGACCGTTTTCTTTCTTCTATTATTTTGCCCTTATTTCACCGCCTGCAGGAAGCCCTCGCACAGATAACTTCCCATCTCCTCCGGGCAGAAATCCCCGGTCCGGTTTTCCTCTCCCAGATACATCACCAGAGAGGTCAGGCTGCCAAGCAGCATATACACCGCCGCCTGCTTCGGGAGCCCCTTCCGGATATAGCATTCCCGCATGCCGCAGTCACACAGCTTTCCCAGAATCATCATGGGCCCCATATCGCCGCACTGCTTGCTTTCCGCAAGCATGCTCTGCAGCTTCTTCATAATATCGTCCTTAGCCGCTCCCGGATGGGCCGACAGGAACAGAAACCTGGCAAATGCCCGCTGCTCCTGCACACACTCTGCCACCCAGTGAAAGCAATAGCAGATCTTTTCTTCAAAGCCCGGAATATTTTCCAGTCTTTCCCAGTTCTCCTCACCCTGGGTCCGGGCGTCGTAGATAATGGCTCCCGCAATGATTTCTTCTTTACAGCTGAAATAATCGTAGGCCGTTCCCTTACCGATACCGGCACGCTTCGTAATATCCGCCACGGTCAGGGCATTGACGTCCGCATTTTCATTCAGAAGCTCCAGGACTGCATCGTAGAGGGCCTTTACCTTGGGCTTCAGCTCAGGCATTGACTTCGTTTTCTGCAGTTCCATGCTTTCTAAGCCTCCATTTCCGCGGTTTTTTCGGCCCCTTTTCTTTTTTATTTCCGTAAGCCATCAGATAGAATACCGGCATTAACAAAAGAATCAGAATCGTAGAGGCAGTCAGACCGCCGATGATAATGATACCCATGCTCTGCATCATTTCCGTTCCGGTTCCCAGTCCCAGAGACATGGGAATCATGGAAATAACGGTAGTCAGCGTAGTAATCAGAATCGGCCGGAGTCTCGTCTTTCCGCTTTCAATCAGCGCGTCCTCCAGTCCCAGTCCTTCCTCATTCATCAGGGCATGGACACCGTCCACATACAGGATACCGTTATTTACCACGATACCCACCAGCATCATGATACCCATCATGGAAATCATAGTCAGCGACTGTCCGGACAGAAAGAGAAGTCCAAAGGAACCAATCAGGCTGAAGGGGATGCTCAGCATGACCATCAGGGAATACTTCGGAGATTCAAACTGCATGGCCATAACCAGGAATACCAGGAACACTGCCGCTGCAATCGCTTTACCGATGGCCGTAAAGGTCTCTGTCATCATCTCGTCCATGGTGTCCTTGGTCTGTTCCACAGAATCCGGAAGCTTTGTATCTGCCACCAGCTTATCCAGCGCCGCGTCCACCGCGTCCGTATCCTCTGAGACACAGGAGGCGGTAATGGTGGTGGTGTATTTTCCGTCCTGTTTCATGACGGTCTGCTGGGAATCGGTATATTGAAGCGTCGCCATCTCAGACAGGGGTACGCCGCCGACGGAGGCGTCCAGAAGCGCGCTCGCCTTTGTGTAGGTGCCTTCCGGATACTCCAGCATGACACTGTATTCCTCGCCATTTGACGTAATGGTCATAGCCTCGGTTCCGCTGATCATACTGTAGAGCCCCCCTGCTGCCTGTATGGGCGTCATACCGTGGGCCATAGCGTCCAACGGATCAATTACCACCCGGATCTGGGTAGCGCCTTCACCGGCATCCGAGGATACGTTCAACACGCCCGGAATATTCCAGGCCTTTTCCTGAAGGGCAGAAACCGCTTCCTTCAGATCGTCCAGATTGGTTGAAGCCAGGGTTACGCTTCCGCCGCTTGACGTGAGCATCATGGTAGACATCTGGCTGCTGACGGTGATATCCAGCTGTACGCCGGTCATATCCTTCGTCTCCTCCAGCCACTCATCAGCCACCTCCTGGCTGGACATCTTCCGATCCTCCTTCAGATTAACGGAAATGGTTCCGGATCCCTTGGAGGAAGTCAGGGTATAGCTGTCCACATCCTCATGGGCCGCCACCATAGCCTCGATCTCCTGCATTTTTTTATCTACTTCTTCTGCTTTGGTACCGCTGCGGAAGGCAGCCGCCACGGAAATGGTTCCCTCGTCCATGGCCGGCATCAGCTCCACCTTCATCAGACTCACCAGACCGAAGGACATAACTAACAGCACCACCGCCACCAGAACGCTCAGCTTCTTCTTATGTAAGAGCTTCCGCTCCAGCCTGTCATATTTCTCCTTAACCTTATCCAGAAATCCGTTCAGCTTCAGTTCCTTTTTCTCCTGCGGCTTGAAGATACAGAAAAACAGGGGAACCAGAGTCAGTGCGGAAATCAGAGACGCCAGCATGGCGATGATAATCGTATAGCCCAGCTGTCCGAAGATCTGTCCGGTCAGTCCGGTCTGGATACACAGAGGCAGGTATACCACGACTGTGGTAATCGTAGAAGCCACGATAGAGCCTGCCACGCCTCTGGTACCGATTTCCGCAGCCTCCCGAAAGCCCGGCTTTTTATCCTTCGCCCGGAAACAGCTCTCCAGTACCACACTGGAACTGTCTACCATCATACCGATGGCAATCACCAACGCACCCAGCGTAATGATATTCAGTGAAAAGCCTGCCACGGCCATGACAATCACCGTCACCAACAGGGAGATGGGCATGGCGCTTCCTACAATCAGGCTGGCCTTCCCGTCGCCGAAGAAAATAAACAGCACCAGCATAGACAGGATGACACCCATGAGCAGCGTGCTTCCTACTGATTTTACAGCCAGAAGAATCATATCCGACGCGTCGTAGGAGGCTGTCGCCACCAGTCCCGGATGCTCCTTCTGCAGCCGCTCCATGGTCTTTCTGACGTCCCGCACTACTCCCAGGGTACTTGCGCTCTGGTTCTTGGTAACGCTGACCGTCAGGGTTTCCTCGCCATTATAACGGCTGATGCTGTCCGGATCCTTCTGGGACCACTGCACGTCCGCCACATCCGACAGGTGAATCATACTGCCGGTAGCGGTAAACAACGGAATCTCCCGCAGATCCTCTACCGTGGTCACATCCGCCGTGCTGATGGCGCTGATGGACTGCGTACCCTGCTCCAGGGAGCCGATGGGGACTGTAAAATCTGTGGTCGCGATAAACTGGGCGATGCTGCTCATAGTCAGGCCATACTGATTCATGGCCTCCTCGTCCAGCTTCACCTGGATATAATTCTCACGACCGCCGCTGACCTCCACGCTGGCCACCGAGCTTACCGCCTTCAGCTCCGGCACAATCTCATCATTGGCCAGGGAGAGAACGTCGCTGCCATCGGTGGTGCTTAAGGAATACATCATACTGGGCATGGAATTGATATCCATTTTCATAACGATGGGGCTCTGGCAGTCATCCGGCAGAGAACGCTCCACCGAATCCAGCGCCGCGCGCAGATCCAGATATGCGTCGTTGGTATCCACACTGTAATCATACTGCAGGAGAACCATGGAACTGTTCTCCTGGGAATAGGTGGTAACGGAATCCACACCGCTTAAGGCTCCCACCTTGCCTTCTATCTCAGAGCTTACCAGCTCCTCTACGGATTCCGGATCCGCTCCCGGATAAATGGTCATAACCATCATCACCGGCATATCCATATCCGGCATCAGCTCCAGTCTCAGGCCCAGAAGGGACGAGATACCGAATACTGCCAGCGCAAGGACAACCAGAAGGGTCGTGACCGGTCTTTTTAAGGAAAATTTTGTCAGACTCATTTATTCCGCATCCTCCGCCTCTGTTTTCACCACAACCTCTGCGCCGTCTCTAAGCTTGGAGGACCAGGTAGTTACAACCTGGCTTTCCGCGTTCAGTCCGTCCTCCACGGACACTTCGTTATCATTCATCAGACCTACGGTAATCGGGGTCTTCACCAGCTTGCCATTCTCTACACAATACACATAGGCGCTGCCTGCGGAGAAATAAATCGCGTCATAGGGAATCACCAGGCTGCTCTCTTCCCTCTGGGTGGTAGCATGCACCTTGACGGACACGCCGCTGGGCAGCTTATCTCCGGATCCGATGACAGAAGCTTTTACCTGGAAAAGACGGGTCTGCGGTCCTGCCATGGTTCCCACCTCCGTGATGGTTCCGGCAAAGGTTTCGCCATTTCGCTCTACCTCAATGGCGTCGCCCACCTGCAGCTCATTCTTGGCCTTCTCTGCCACATTGAAGGTAACAGTCATCTAATCCTTATTGGAAATGACATAGGCCGGGCTGCCCGCAGAAGCCATGGAATCCTTCTCTACGGAAATGGATTCGATCTGACCGGAAATGGGTGCCTTGACGGTGTACATATCCAGCTGATACTGGGCGGACTCCAGGGCTACATTGGCCTGGGCCAGCTGTGCGGAATAGGTGGCATCGGTCTGGGGATAGACCTCATTTTTGGTGATCTCATATGTTTTCTCTGTCGTTTTCAGATTGTCTTTCAGAGTCTCTTTTTGGCTCTTGGTGCTCTCCAGGGCGCTTTCCAGCTGGGATTTACCGGACTGGACCTGAGAGAGGCCGGACTGGGCGTCTGAAAGCTTTCCATCTGCAGTAGTCGCTGCTAATTTTGCTCGGGCTACTTCCAGCTCCTGAGCCTGAATCTCCACTTTCTTGGCCGCCTCTGCTGCTGTATCTACCGGAATATCGACATCATTTTCATCCTTTCCCGGATTCTGAATGGCTTTTAATTCCGCATTTAAGTTATCCAGCTTTACCTGTTCCTGGGCAAGTGCCTGGGTTGCCGCGTCTGCCTGGGCCTTGGCTCCGGTCACCGCCTGACTGAGCTGTGTTTCCTTATCACCCAACTCACTGATCTGGCTCTCCATATCCTTGATGCTGTCCCGCACCTTATCCAGGTTATCCTCCATGGTATCGATGCCCTGCTCGGTCTGATAATTCTGCAGATGCCTGGAACCACCTGTCGCCACGTTGACGCCGGCCTGGGCCTGGCTGTAGGTCGCCTTAGCGTTGTCCATCTGAAGCTGTGCCGCCTCGTCATCGATCTTGAACAGCACATCGCCTTCCTTTACCGTATCACCCACGGAATAATTCACCTGGGTCACGGTTCCGGATACCAGCGGCACCACATAGACCTGCTGCTCCGGGGAGACGCTTCCTATGTAATCAGTATCCAAAGTAACTTCCCCGCTCTGGGGCGTCTGTACTTCCACATTTACCTTTTCTGTTTCGGTCTTCTTGCTGCTGCCGCAGCCTACCATAGATACACTCATAGTCAGCACAAGACCCAGCGCCAGTACGCTCTTATTTTTCATGGTTTTCCTCCTCTTAATCGAATTTCCGACCGACCAGTCGGTCAGAATCTGGATTCATTATATGTCAGGCCGGGTTGTCACGTCAAGAAAAACGAAGGACCGATTTTCTTAAAAATTTGTAAAGTAAATTCCCGGGAACTAGAATCCGATAGTGTTTTTTATGTAATAGGGGATTCCATCGGAATTTCCTATTACATAAGAAAAGACACTGTAACATTCGCTACAGTGTCTCATATTTCTTATATATCCGCCGACCCTTACGCCTGGCTTGCTTCCAGAAATGCGTTCAGTCTTGCTACCAGTGTATCCGGGTCAATGCCGTGAACCATAGCAGCCTCGCCCAGAGACTCCATCTGGTGTGCCGGACATCCTACGCAGTGCATACCCTCGCGCATCAGGATCCCTGCCATGTTCTCGTCTGTCTTCAGTACATCAGCAATCAGCATATCCTTATTTACCTGTGCCATTTGAATTTCCTCCTTATAATACTCAGTATCGTTACCGCCATGCGACGGTATTATTCATGTATAGCGGTACTATTATAATCGAATTCCGAGTATTTTGCAAGGATTTTTTTGTGTAATTTTCGATACAATGCCAAGTTTATAGATTTTTCACTTGTATATTCTACACATTTATTATAAAATACACCTGTACGAGGCTATCGCCTTTTGGCGATACTAACAACATATATCACCTGTGAACGGAGTTTCCGTCCTGCAGGATAATAAAAGGAGGATTTACATCATGGCTTATGTAATTGGTGACGACTGTCAGGATTGTGGCGCATGTGCAGCTGTCTGTCCGGCTGAGGCTATCAGCGAGGGAGACGGAAAGTACGTAATCGATGCAGACGCATGTCTGGATTGCGGTACTTGCGAGGCAGAGTGCCCGCACGGTGCTATCAGCGCAGAGTAATCTGACAAAGAGCAGAAACGAAGGGGACAGACCTACACGGCCTGTCCCTTTTTCTGTCCGAAAAAATTCCATTTTCGCTTTTCTTCTTTTGCAATAGCCGCCTTTTCCTTGCGGCTTTTCTGGGAATTACGGATGGTTTCATCCAGACGGCGGAAGCGCTCGTCCTCACGCTCCTCCTTCATGCGGAGCAGATAATCCATCTCCTTAATCACCTGGCCGCTGACCTGGGTGCTGATTTCACAGCCCATCTTTTCGGTGTGATCCTCCAGCGCTTCCGCAATCAGACGGCTCATAATGCACTGAAACTGCTGCATCCTCTCTTCTCTGGCCGTATCGCCGTCTGCGGATACCGGAATCCCGCTGGCCCGGGCCAGCAGACCCTCCAGCTTCACGTCCCCTTTTTCCAGCTCCGGAAGCAGCTGCTTAATCGCCTTCAGCTGCACCCCGCCATCCTTCAGTCCTTTAATATGCCGGAATAACCGGATATCTTCCTCTGTATAGTAACGGTGGCCCATCTCATTGCGCCCGATGGGAAGCCCCAGTTCCTCTTCCCAATATCGCAGCACATGCGCTTCCACGTCCACCAGCCTGGAAGCGTCGGAAATCATATAGCGTGTCTCGCTCATGGCTCTTCCTCCCCTGTCACTTTGCCGGTTTTCGTTCTATGGAAATGTAATATTTTTCCATATTCAACAGTATAACAGGTTCAGAAGAAATTTCAACCATATTTTGGAAATTTTTTTAGCCCTTTACGACAGAATCTGATGCTTCTCCATAGGCCTTCGCCGCAGCATCCGCGTCCTCACGCAGCTCCTCCTTTAACGCCTCCTCCTGCATTTTCTGAATCTCCGGGAACATGGAGAGCATAGGCTCCACATCCTTGCCGTGCAGATTTCGCGCCACATAATTCTTCGTACAGCGCATAACGATGGGCGACAGGGTCACGACGCCTATCAGGTTCGGAAGCATCATCAGGCCGTTAAAGGTATCGGAAATATCCCACGCTAGCTGTGCCTTCATCACAGAGCCCGCCAGAACAACAACTGCAAAGACCATCCGGTAAATCTTCGTCGCGCCGGTACCGAACAGATACTCGCAGGCGGTCGCGCCGTAATGGCTCCAGCCAAGCACTGTGGAGTAGGCAAACAGCAGAATCGCAACGGCCACAAAAGCGGAACCCAGAAAACCGAAATGATTGCCGAAGGCGTAGCTCACCAGAGCGCTGGACTCGATGGCCGCGGCCTCGCCGGTCAGCTGGCCTGTGGTCAGATCCAGCGCACCGGAGCTAAGAATCGTCAGCGCCGTCAGCGTACATACAATAATTGTATCCGCGAACACCTCAAAGATGCCCCACATACCCTGGCGCACCGGTTCCTTTACATTGGAGCTGGAATGTACCATAACCGAAGAACCAAGACCTGCCTCGTTGGAAAATACGCCTCTCTTCATACCCATTTTCATGGCCAGGGCGATACCGGAGCCGACGATGCCGCCGCCCACGGATTTCATAGCAAACGCGCCCTTAAAGATTGATACAAACACCGCCGGAATCGTGGAAATGTTCATACCGATGATCACCAGCGTACCCAGCAGATACAGCAGCACCATGAATGGAACCACTTTCTCGGTAATTGCCGCGATTCGCTTCAGGCCACCGATTACTACCAGGGATACTGCCACGAAAAGGAAGATGCCGGTGGCCAGCTTTGGGATACCGAAGGCTGTATACACATTGCTGACCATGGAGTTGACCTGGCTCATGTTGCCGATACCGAAAGAAGCCAGCAGGCAAAAGCAGGAGAACAGAACCGCCAGGCCTGCACCCAGTTTCTTACAGCCCTTCCTTTCTCCCAGGCCGTCCTTCAGATAATACATGGCGCCGCCGGCCCATTCATCCTTGCTGTTTTTCCGCCGATACAGGATACCCAGGACATTCTCGGAGTAGTTGGTCATCATGCCAAAGAACGCGATGAGCCACATCCAAAATACCGCGCCCGGTCCGCCGACCGCGATGGCTCCCGCCACACCGACGATATTGCCGGTACCGACCGTAGCCGCCAGTGCTGTACACAGGGACTGGAACTGGGAGATGCTGCGATCCTCCGTGTGCCTTGTGATATTCCGGTCGCTGAAAATGGATCCGATCGTATTCTTCAGCCAGTGCCCCAGATGGGACAGCTGGAAAAATCCAGTCATACTGGTCATCAGCACTCCCGTAAAGCCCAGCAGAATCAGTGCGGGCCAGCCCCATACCACATTATTGACTGCACTATTTACATTGGTAATCATTTCAATCATAGACTCTTCCTCCTCACGCGCGCTAATTTTCCGAAGTTCCACATACAGGAAAGACTCCTGCTCGGAAGGCCTTTTTATATAACAGGAATTTTTCGTTACATAAAAAACGGAGACAGCCTGTATCCGGCTGTCTCCGTTGACATTCCACTGTTTTACTTCCTACGCGATTTTCTATATCTTATCATAGAGGACGCAGGGGGTTCAAGTTACTTTTTCTGTATCTTCCGTGAATTCATCGTCCAATTTGAAAATATTTTTGTTATAAATTATATTTCAAAAATATTTTTGTTTTTCTGTAAATATGCGTTCGCTCTGTACGGAATCGCAGTCTATTTTTCCTATATTTTAAGCCGGTACAGAATCTCCGGACTTACGCTCCTACATGGGCGGGCCCGGCTTGAAGTTCTTAAACGTAGTGTACTCGGGCATCCACAGCAGGTTAATGGTGCCGATGGGACCGTTTCTCTGCTTGGCCACGATGACCTCAGCCAGGTTCTTCATTTCCGTGTCCTTATTATAGTAGGAATCACGGTACAGGAACATAACCATATCGGCGTCCTGCTCGATGGCTCCCGACTCACGCAGGTCGGAAAGCATGGGCCGATGATCGGGACGCTGTTCCACGGCTCGGCTAAGCTGAGACAGAGCCACCACCGGCACGTTCAGCTCACGGGCCAGGCTCTTTAGTCCTCGGGAAATATCCGAAATCTCCTGCTGTCTGGAATCAGAGGAGCGTCCTCCGCCGGACATGAGCTGCAGGTAGTCGATCATGATAATTCCCAGCTTATTCTCCAGCTTGTACTTGCGGCACTTGCTACGAAGCTCTGCCAGGGTGATACCAGGCGTGTCGTCGATAATCAGATTGGAACGGGCTACGCCCTCGGCGCCTTCTACCAGGCGTTCCCAGTCTGTATCGGACAGATTACCGTTTCGGAGCTTCTGGGCGTCTACACCGGACTCCATGGAAAGAAGTCGGTTTACCAGCTGCTCCTTGGACATCTCCAGGCTGAAGATAGCGACAGTCTCGCCGCTTCGGAAGGCCATATACTGGGCGATATTCAGAACAAACGCCGTCTTACCCATAGACGGACGGGCCGCGATCAGAATCAGGTCCGAGGGTTGGAAACCGGATGTCTGGTAGTCCAGATCCTTAAATCCGGTGGCGATACCGGTCACATTTCCCTTGGTGCGGGACGCGATCTCGATCTTCTCAATGGCATTCAGCACTACCTGCTTAATGGGCACGAAATCGCCCGCGTTCCGTCGCTGTACCAGGTCAAAGACCTTTTTCTCGGTCTGATCGAGCACATTTTCCAGAGGCTCGGTACCGGCGTAGCACAGGTTGTTGATCTCATCGTTCAGACGGATCAGTTTGCGCAGGGTGGATTTCTCTGCCACGATATTGGCGTAATATTTTACATTAGCCGAAGTGGGAACCCGCTCCAGAATTTCCCGGACGAATTCCATGCTGCTGACCTCCTCCGGCACATCCCGGGCCCGCAGCTCGTTCTGCAGGGTCACCAGATCCACCGGCTCGTCCCGGCTGAACAGATCCACCATAGCGTCAAAGACTACGCCATACTGCCGCTGGTAGAAATCCTCGCCGGCCAGTATCTCTGACGCCACCAGCACGGCCTCCCGATCCATAAGCATGGAACCGATGACCGACTGCTCCGCCTCGATACTGTGGGGCATCACTCGTTTGATGATTGCTTCTTCCATCTTATGCTTCTCTTACATTCACTTTCAGTTCAGAGGTTACCTTCGGGTGCAGCTTAATCGGAACCATGGTAGTCCCCAGCACCTTGATCGGGCTCGGAAGAACCATTTTCTTCTTATCCAGTTCGATGCCAAGCTGCGCCTTTGCCGCTTCCGCGATCTCCTTGGAGGATACGGAACCGAAGATCTTGCCGCCCTCGCCGGTCTTAATCGTTACGTTGACCTCCATCTCCTTCAGGCGCTCACCGAAAGCCTTAGCCTCCTCGTAAATCTCTTTCGCCACCTTCTCGTCATTGGCTTTCTTAAGCTTCAGGTCATTTAAATTCTTCGGAGTCGCCTCCAGTCCCAGCTTCTTCGCCAGAATGAAGTTTCTTGCGTAGCCGTCGTTTACATCTACTAACTGTCCCTTCTTACCCAGGGACTTTACATCTTCAATCAAAATTACTTTCATTTTAAAATTCTCCTTCCTCATGCAGCTTGTCAATGGTGTGCTTCACAATCTCCAGCGCTTCCTCCACGCCACAGTCCAGCTGGGCACCGGCCATATTCAGGTGGCCGCCGCCGCCCATCCGCTCTGCCAGAAGCTGCACATTCACCTCGTCGATAGAACGGGCGCTCACATAAGTCTTATGCTGATAGTCCGTCAGTACAACGGACGCTTTGACGCCATTGATGTCCAGCAGCTCATTGGCTGCCTGGGCGCCCACGATGGTGGGACTTTCCAGATTCTCATTGGGACAGATGGCGATAGCAAAGCCGTGGTACAGCTCCGCATGGCGCACCGCCTCGGCTCTGGCCTTGTATTCGGTCATGTCGTTCCGGAACATCTTGCGGACACGGGTCACATCCGCTCCGCACCGACGCAGAAACGCCGCAGCCTCGAAGGTCCGCACGCCTGTCTTGCTGGTGAAATTATTTGTGTCAATGATGATACCGCCGTAGAGACAGTCCGCCTCCACCGCCTTGATTTTCAATCCTTCGTCAAAATACTGCAGGATCTCCGCTACCATTTCACAAGCGGAAGACGCGTAGGGCTCGATATAGGAAAGCACCGCATTTTCAATCTGCTCGTTGGTCTGACGATGATGATCCAGCACTACGATGGTGGGCGTCCGGGTCAGAAGCTCCGGACACTCGGTATAGCTGGGCCGGTTCGTATCGACTACTACGAGAACCGTATTCCGGTCAATCATTTCGATGGCCTGCTCGCTGCTTAAGAACATATCCGGCTCGTAGACCGGGTTATCCTCGAAGCAGGATTTCATGGGACGGACGGAGGTGGTCACCTCATTCAGCACTACATAAGCCCGTTTTCCCAGCACCTTGGCCGCCCGGTAGATACCGATGGCCGCGCCGAAGGAATCTGCGTCGGTCTGGCGGTGTCCCATAACCATGACCTTATCGCGGCTCTCAATGAACTCACGCAGCGCGTGGGCTTTCACACGGGCCTTCACACGGGTGGTCTTCTCCACCTGCTGGGTCTTGCCGCCAAAATAGGAGATCTTCTCGCCCTCCCGGATAACGACCTGATCGCCGCCGCGGGCCAGCGCCAAATCAATAGCAATCCGTGCAAACTCGTAATTCTCCGCAAAGGTCTTGCCGGCACAGCCGAAGCCCATACTTAAGGTGACAGCCATTTCATTTCCGATATTGACCGTCTTCACATCCTGAAGAAGCTCAAACTTATTTTCCCGCATGACAGGCAGATCCTTCTCCTGAATGGCTACAAAGTACTTATCCTTCTCAATATTCTTTACGATACCGCCGAAGGATGAGATATACTTGTTGATCTTTCGATCTACCAGCGCCACCAGAAGAGACCGGCGGACTTCCTCTACAGTGTCCAGCGCCTCATCGTAATTGTCCAGGTAAATCAATCCGGCCACCAGCCGCTGCTCCTTGATCATACGGATGTACTTGTTCATCTCGGTCTCATCAAAGAGATATACGGCGATCAGGAAGCTGTCGTCCTCCTCCACCTCCACAAAGGTATTGTCCTCCATGATGTGATCGAGATACACTCTGCGCACGTCCGCACGGTAATCCCGTTCCTCCGCAGAAAACCGCACGGTCCGGGTATCCTCGAAATCATCCTCCGGAAGCAAATCTACGGTAAACTCCGGAAAGAAGTAGGTGATGGATTTCCGCAGATTCTTTTTTCCCTTCTCACTGGCCGCGAAAAACGCGCTGTTGGCCCACAGCACTTTTCCGTCCTCATCCAACAATGCGTAGGGAATCGCCAGCTCCTTCAAGAGCTTTCTCTGTATCTGCCCGTACTGGGTCGCGAAGGACACCAGCTCCCCGTAGATCTGCGCCCGGTTCTGCACATACAGCACCGTCACAATCACGATATACACCAGCACAAATACGCTCATGGCCACACCGGCTTTCACCGATATGGGATACATACAGAGATTCATCACCAGAAGCAGAATGCTCATCAGAATCGGCCACTGCACGTACCGTTTCAGGCGGCCTTTTAAATGAACCTTTCTTTTCATCTCATTTTCCTCTATACTTTTTTATTTTGTCTGCTTTCTAATGTTCCTATTATAGCACATCCGGGCGGTACTTTACAAGGATAGAGCGCAAATCAGAAACGCCGCCGAATCCTCCCGGATCCGGCGGCGTTTCCTGCAATATGGGTTCTAATCGTATTGCCTGTTATTTATTTCATGAAAAATTTCTGAAGATCTGCTTCTGTGGTGTCTTCACCAATGGTGACAAGCTCGGTGCCGGTCAGGCGGGCGAACATGGCAATGTCGTCTCTGGTCAGCGCGGTGGATACTACGGAGTGGTGAGCGCCGCCTGCGTAGCACCATGCTGCGGTACCGATGGCGAAGTTCGGTTTATGACGGTACATAATTCTGGCTACCGGCAGCTTCGGCATGGGCTTCGGCTGTTTTACAAGCTCGATGTCCGCGCAGATGATGCGGAAGCGGTCGCCCATGTCTACCATGGTTACCTGGATTCCGTCTCCGGTTACACCGTCAAAGATCAGTCTTGCGGGATCCTCTTTTCCGCCGATACCAAGCGGAAGCACGTCGATCTCCGGCTTTGTAGCAGCAAAGGCTACTGGAACCTCCAGCATATGGGAAGCCAGCTCCAGCTCCTGACCCTCGGTCAGGTCATAGGTGTAGTCCTCGATGAAACCGGTTGCTCCCTCGCGTCCCTCTGCCATCTGCATCAGAACTGCGGACAGAGCTGCAATCTTATAATCTCCCTCCGGTCCGAAGCCAACGCCCTTGCCCATCAGGTTCTGTGCCGCGATACCCGGAAGCTGCTTCAGGCCGTGCAGATCCTGGAAGGTGTCCGCAAATGCGCCGATGCCGTTCTCTTTCAGGAACTTTTCGAAGCCAACCTCGTATTTTGCCTGCTCGCGAACAGAATCAATGCGGTCTGTCTTCATGGTATACTTATCCGTATACTCCTTCATCTTCGCGTCGATTTCTTCTTCTGTTACCTCATTGATGATGTCTACCACATCGCCCAGCGCATAGTAGTTGCACTCCCAGCCATATTTGATCTGGCTCTCTACACGATCGCCGTCGGTAACTGCCACATGTCTCATGTTATTTCCGAAGGAAGCTACCTTCAGGGACTTGGAGTAGTTGATAGCCTTTGCTACCTGCGCGAATCTCTTGATCTTCGCTACTACGTCGTCATGCTTATAGTATCCTGCAACCACCTCATGGGGAATACCCATTCTTGCTACGATGAAGCCAAACTCACGGTCGCCGTGTGCTGCCTGGTTCAGGTTCATGAAGTCCATATCGATATCGTCATACGGAAGCTTCTCATTGGCCTGTGTGTGCAGGTGAAGCATGGGCTTTCTAAGCTCCTGCAGTCCCTTGATCCACATCTTGGCCGGGGAGAAGGTGTGCATCCAGGTAATGACGCCGATGCAGTCATCGTCACAGGACGCTTTACGCATATCCTCGATACAAATCTCAGAGGTCTCTACGGTGGGAAGTACTTCCACTGCCGCGATTCCTTCCAGCTTCTCATTCAGGAACTCTGCCATCTCACGGGCGTCTTCCGCTACCTGCTTCAGGCACTCTTCACCATACAGATCCTGAGAACCTACTACAAAATACAGTTTTTTCATTTTTGTTACCTCCTGGAATAATTTTCCAAAACGTTTGCCAACTTTCATCGTTCCGGCTGCCCGGCTTTACGCCTGGCTGCGTATATCCTTGACCGAATTTCCGTCGTTGAACGTGACCGGAAAACGGTGAGAATAATTTTTGTTCTGCCAGTCCGGATCTCCCATCATACGAAGCAGATTCCGGGCTGTAACACGTCCCAGATTATACTTGGGATGGATTGCTGACAGGATTTTCAGTTCCGCGTTCTGTTCCGGTCCCGCATCGTCAAACGACACCAGTGAGAGATCCTCCGGCACACGCAGTCCGCGTTCCTTTAAAAAATCCATATAGAAGCCGGCCACCTCATCGTTGTAGAGGATCATAGCCGTGCAGTCCTTGGTCCGGCGGTACATCCGCAGCAGACTTTTTCTGCTTAACTTCTCTTCCATATCCTTGGTGGAATACCACCGGATACAGTCATCATCAAAATTGATCCCGTAATCTGACAGACATTCGATAAAACCGCGATAGCGCTCAATGCCCTGCATGTCATCATACTTAAAAATCCCTCCAATGCGGCGGTGTCCATTCTGGATCAGCATCCGGGTCAGTTCATAGCCTGCCCGGGCATCCGACATCTCCACACTGTCAAACTGTTCATTCTGATAATGATTGTGAATGAACAGCGTTGGAATATTCCGTTTCCGGATTTCCTTATAAAGACGCAGATTCGGATTGGGAAAGGTGGACCGGGTTCCCTCAATGATGAGCCCGGCCACATTCCGGTTTAAAAATCCCTTTAAGTATATTTCTTCATCGTTCAGCCGGTTTCTGGTTACGGCCACATCGATCTCAAAGCCTTTTTCCCGGAGCACCGATTCAATTCCCGCATAGACCTGCGGAAACAGATAGTCCGAAAAGTAGCTTAAGATCAGCCCAACATGGGGGCGTGCTCCGTCCGCGTCGCTATTTTCATACGATACATAGGTTCCGCTTCCCTTT